>JAOAQY010000169.1 GCA_025210965.1 Tissierellales bacterium | reverse complement strand
GTGTTCTAAAAATACAGTAGACTCAGAGGTTATGATGTCTATTGCTAAAAATGCAGATTACAAAGTAACTACAAATCTTATAGAGGCAGATTATATAGTTATAAATACTTGTAGTTTTATAAATGATGCGAAAGAAGAGTCGATAGATGCGATAATTGAAATTGGAGAGTTGAAAAGTGAATATCCTAATAAAAAAATAATAGTAACGGGTTGTCTTGCGCAAAGATACCACAGTGAATTATTAAAGGAAATGCCAGAAGTGGATGCGATACTTGGTACGGGAGATGTAGATCAACTAATAGAAATATTAAAGACAATTGACGGTGGTAAAAGAGCTGTTGAAATAGAAGGCGTAGATAAAGAGTATTATGAACTAGCAGATAGATCAGAGTTTGTAAATTCTCATATAGCCTATGTGAAAATTGCAGAAGGCTGTGATAATAGATGTTCATATTGTATAATACCAAAGCTTAGAGGAAAGTTTAGAAGTCGAAGAATAGAAGATATAAGAAACGAAGTTGAATCGCTAGTTGAAAATGGCGTTAAAGAAGTTATATTGATAGCTCAAGATACATCTAGATATGGTAAAGATTTGTATGGAAGATATGCACTACCAGAACTATTAGATTCATTAAATACAATAGAGGGTATCAAGTGGATTAGAATACTGTATATCTATCCAGATTGTTTTACAGATGAATTGATAGATGGTATAGCTAGAAATGATAAAGTTGCAAATTATGTAGATATTCCTATACAGCATATATCAAATCGTATATTAAAGAGAATGAATAGACATACAAATAGAGAGCAAATTGAAAGCTTAGTGAAAAAACTGAGAGCTAGGATGTCTGATATTCAAATTAGAACTACTTTGATAGCAGGGTTCCCAGGAGAAACAGATGAAGACTTCGATGAATTAAAAGCTTTTGTTAAAGAGGCGAGATTTGATAAGCTTGGAGTATTTGCATATTCTCATGAAGAGGATACGCCTTCATATAAATTAGATGGACAAGTGGATGAAGAGATTAAGCTTGAGAGACGCGATGAAATAATGGAAATTCAAATGAAAATCTCTCTTGAAAATAGTGAGAAAAAGGTAGACAATATATATGAGGTTATAATCGACGAGATTGTCGAAGAAGAAGAATTGTATATCGGGAGAAGTTATATGGATGCGCCAGATATAGATGGTGTTATATTCTTCAATTCAAATCAAAAGTATGAGGTAGGTGATAGTGTAAAAGTAAAAATTCTTGAAGCTATGGAGTATGACTTGAAAGGAGAAATCGTAGATGAATCTACCAAATAAACTTACTGTAGTCAGAGTATTGTTAGTTCCAATTTTTATGTTATTTTTACTAAGTGAAACGCTTAGAAGTACTAATATTGCATTGTTTATTTTCATAATAGCATCTATTACAGATTTTTTGGATGGCTATATAGCGAGGAGTCAAAATTTAGTTACTAAGTTTGGTAAATTTATGGATCCTTTAGCCGACAAACTTTTAGTGTGTTCTGCACTGATTTGTTTACAATATTTAGACAAAATTTCACCATGGTTTGTAATGATAATTATCGCAAGAGAGTTTGCAATTACAGGATTTAGAATACTAGCAGCATCAGATGGAATAACTATTGCAGCTAGCAATTGGGGTAAATTAAAAACAAATTCACAAATGCTTGCTATAATTGTTTTGTTATTAGGTAAATTTACAGCGATAGAATTACCACTAGTGCTACTAGCAGTAGCTCTTACGATAATATCTGGTATAGACTATATAGTAAAAAATAAGCAAGTATTTGCAGGATCTAAATTATAATTAGCAGAGGTGGTCAAAGTGAAAAGTGAGATTATAAATATAGGAACAGAACTTTTGATGGGAGATACTTTGAATACACATGGACAATTTTTGTCTAGAGAATTGAAAAATTATGGAATGTCAGTGTACTATCATACTACTATTGGTGATAATCCAAATAGGATGAGAGAAACTATCAAAAATGCATTAGAGCGTTCTGATCTCATAATATGTACGGCAGGACTTGGACCAACTCAAGATGATTTGACTAAAGAAATTGTAGCGGAAACCTTAGGGTTACCGCTTTCTTTAAATAATGAAATCTTGGGGTGGATAGAAGATTTTTTCGATAAAATAAATAAACCCATGCCAGATAACAATAAAAAACAAGCATTAGTACCAGAAGGTGGAATAGTTATAGAAAATAAAAGAGGAACAGCACCGGGGCTTATAATCCCATTTGAATCAAAACATATAATACTAATGCCTGGACCTAGAAGTGAATTTGAATATGTGTATGAGCATGGAGTAAGGGCATATTTAGAATCTATAAAGGAAGATGTGATTTATTCAGAATCAATATATATTGAGAAGTTGGGTGAATCTTTCATAGAAACAGAAATAATCGATTTGATAAATAAACAAGAAGAGGTAACTATTGCCACCTATGCTAAGGGGCGAAATACAATAGAGGTTCGTTTAGCAGTTAAATCTAAAAATAAAAAAAGTGCATCAAAACTCATAAAACCAATAAAAGATGAAATTTTATCTAGATTTGATGAAAAATATGTATTAGATAACTTTGATAAAGATCCTATAGTAGCAATTATAGAGCGATTAAAAAAAGAAAATTATAAAATGGGTACAGTGGAGTCTTGTAC
>JAOAQY010000168.1 GCA_025210965.1 Tissierellales bacterium | reverse complement strand
TAGAAGATGAAGAGGATGAATTTTAAGGGGGATTTTAGATGTCAGTAAGTTTTGTGAGAATAGATGATAGAGTGATACATGGTCAAATTGTGGTAGTTTGGTCTAAGATACGTCCATGCGATGGAATAATAGCGGTAGATGATGATATTGCTAAAGATAAGGTATTGTCAATGGTTTATAAGAATGCGGCTCCTGTGGGAGTAAAAGCTGTTGTGCTTTCAGTCGCTGAAGGACTTCAAAAATTACCACAGGCTCAAGGGAGTAAAAAAAATTACTTTATAATAGCAAAGACACCTATTACTCTTGCTAAATTAGTACAAGGTGGATTTGAATTGGGTGTAAAAAAAATAAATGTAGGACCTATGAGCTCTAGAGATGGAGCGATTACAGTTGGTTCTAATGCTTGTGTTACACCAGAAGAAGCTAAGGCGTTTGATGTTTTAGTTGAAGCTGGATATGAAATTGAGTTTCAATTGGTTCCGGAAAAGAAAGCCTACACTTGGGAGAGTGTTCGCGATAAATTCTAGAATCTTCCAAAGGGAGGTCTAAAGAAGAGTGCATTGCACTTAAATTAAAGGAGGGGACTTTATGTTAATTCAAGCTATCCTGATAGGTATTTTTTGCTATTTAGGATCACTAAGCTGTCCGTGGGTCTTTGGTTTGACTGGTGGATGGTACACACTTACGAGACCATTGGTTTCAGGTTTAATTGTAGGACTTATATTAGGAGATGTGACATCGGGGATAATGATAGGTGTAGCTGTACAGGCGGTTTATATTGCCATGGTAACACCTGGAGGAGTTATGCCAGCTGATTTGAATTTTGTTGCGTATCCAGCAATTGCGCTAGGAATACTATCAAAGGCAGATCCAGAAGTTGCTGTTACTATAGCGGCTACTATTGGTATTTTAGGAACTATTATATTCAATGCCATGATGGTTTTAAATTCATTTTGGAATCACAGATGTGTATCAGCAGTTGAAAAGGGAGATATTAAAGGGATATACAAGAACCAAGTTATTTATCCTCAAATTACAAATTTCTTGATGAGATTTATCCCAACGGTTATAGCTGTTTATTTTGGCGCACAATACGTTCAAGGTTGGATAGATGCGACTCCAGAGTTGGTTATTCATATAATGAATGTATTAGGTGGAATACTGCCAGCTGTTGGTATTGCAATATTACTCAAGCAGATTGTAAAGGGTGGAACTGATTTTGTATTTTTCCTAGTTGGATTCGTATTTATTGTATTTTTGAAGGTAAATATGATTGCATTGGCTATCATAGGTGCGTTACTTGCTTTAATTCACTTTAAGTACACACCATCACAAGAGGAGGTGTTTTAAATGTCAGAAGTAAAATTAACTAAAAAAGATTTAAACAAATGCTGGAGATCGTGGATGATGCACAATTTGACATCTATGAGTTTTGAATTTTTGGAATCATTTGGATTCTGCTGGTCAATGGTACCTGCGATAAAAAAATTGTATGCAAACGATCCAGATAAGCAAAGAGAAGCTCTTAAGAGACACTCTGCATTTTATAACACTGAACCTCAATTAGGAGCTATAGTAAATGGAATCGCAGTTGGGCTTGAAGAGAAAAAAGCTAATGGCGAGGAAGTAGATGGAGAGACTATAAATGCTATGAAAGTAGGTCTTATGGGTCCACTTGCAGGTATTGGAGACTCTATGATTCCGGGAATGCTTGTACCACTTTTACTAAGTATTGGTATGGGCCTTGCTGCAGGAGGAAGTGTATTAGGACCTCTATTCTATATAATTGCCTACAATGCGATTATACTTGGTGGCAGCTATTTCTTATTTCACAAAGGATATCAATTGGGAGCTGAATCAGTAGAGCTACTAGTAGGAGAAAAGGCAACGAAGATAAAAGAAGCATTTTCAATACTTGGAATTACAGTTATGGGCGGTGTTGCTGCTAGTTATGTAAACTTATCTACTATATTAAATTATCAAAATGGAAATGTAAATTTAGTTATTCAAGATATGATTGATGGAATTTTTCCTAAATTATTGCCACTTTCAGTTGTTATAATTTCGTGGTTCTTGATGAGTAAAAAGAATGTATCACCTACGAAATTGATGATGTTATTGTTGGGAGTTGCAGTTGTTGGGAGTGTTTTAGGTGTATTCTAAAAAACTCTGCAAGGATAGGCCCCTTACAGAGTTTAAGAAGTGAAGAATTGTATTAGCAATCCTTCCCTAACATTATACAGAAGTTTTAAAGACTTGACAAATGATAGGGATTCAAATTAGAATTTTACAGAATATGGTTTTAATTAGACTTGCAACCAAATTGTGAGTATTTTAAAGAATGATAGAGGTGCTCTATGATAGAAAAAGCGAAATTAAGAGTTGACGAAGCAGGTCATTTAAGCGGAGAGAGCGTAATAAAATCCGAGAGAAAACTCGGAGATATTGCCGGTATATTTGAATCTGAAATTGAAGATAATAGATTTGAAGAAATTGCTTATAGAGTTGAGATGCATGCTAAAGAAAAAGAAGGTGTAGAAGGCGGTTTGTTTTTTGGGACAAGCTATGTTTTTCCAGGAAATGTAAATGGAGAGTATTTTATGACAAAGGGACATTTTCATTCTAAACGCCAAAGCGCTGAATATTATTGGGGAATTTCAGGAAATGGAATTTTGCTTTTGATGGATGAGAATGGAACATGCTTTGCTGAAGAAGTTTCAAAAGGTTCTGTTCACTACATTAGAGGGCATGTAGCTCATAGACTTGTAAATATAGGAGAAGAAGTTTTAGCTGTAGGTGCTTGCTGGCCATCTGATGCGGGTCATGATTATGAAACTATAGCAGAAGAGGGTTTCTCATGTAGAGTTAAAAAAGGGATTCAGGGTCCTATAATCATAGAGAACACGTCGAGTAAATAAATTATCTAATAGAAAAGAAGGATTGATGACGATGAAAAATAATTTGGACAATTCAAAGGGAGCACAGCCACTTTATATACAAATAAAGGAGATTTTATTTCAGCGCATTTCAAATGGAATATATAAAACAGGAGAGACTATTCCTACAGAGCTTGAATTTCAAGAAGAGTTTGATGTGAGTCGAATTACTGTTAGACAAGCGATAAATGAATTGGTTGTAGACGGTTACTTAACTAGGCGAAGAGGAAAGGGAACTGTTGTAATCAAGAAAAAAATAGAGGAAAAGTTAAACAGAGTTCTAAGTTTTACTAAAGAAATGCAAGAGATGGGGATTACACCTTCTACCAGTTATGCCCAAATCGAAAGAGTAAAATCAACAGCAGTGGTTGCTAAAAAGCTAAATATAGAGGTTGGACAAGAAGTTTATTTAATAACTAGAATCCGTTGTGCTGATGGACAACCGATAGTCTTTTTTGAAACCTATTTGATTGGAGATTTGAAATTGCCTTTAGACCATGAGGTTTATTTTGGATCAATGTATCAAGTTATTGAATCGACTAATCCGGTAAAGATTACAAAAGCAAAGGAGTATATAGGAGCAGAAGTTGCTACGAAAACTTTAGCAGAACGCCTTGAAATATCAAAGGGCGATCCTATTTTGACTAGAACAAGGGTTGGATATGATCAAAATGAGAGAGCTATAGAATTTACGACGTGTTACTATGTTGCAAAACAATATCAATACTATGTGGAACTAGATAGAGAGTAGAGGCCGGGCATAGCCCCGGCTTTCTAATTAATTCAAGAGGTTTTGAAATCGAAATACCTCAAGTGATTATAGTTAAGAGCAGAAATGGAGTGAATCAATTATGAAGGGATATGGCAATTACGATAAGTTTCCTGCTGTTGAAGTTAAGGGTTATGATAAGCAGGCGTGGAAGGGATACGAATCGATTGTAGAAGAGATTAAATTTGGAATTTCAGATTTAAAAAAAGCCGTAGTCGTTGTTGATTTTTATCCAGGAGTTTCAGAAACTGAAATTCTAAAGGGGTTTGCCGAGTTAAAACCAGTTTTATCGGTTAAAGCAGATGAATGCGCCCTTTCTGGAGATGAATTGACGGCGTATTTGAAAGATGAAATAAAAGAAGATCGTATATTTGGATATATGACAAAAAGACACCTTGGAGATGTATTTCTTACAGAGAAGATAGAAACAGTGAGAGAAAGTATAGATTTAGTAGATGAAGGTATTGTACTCATATACGGTGTTGGAGCAGGACTTATAACTACTGGAGATGTCTATATTTATGCCGATTTAGCTAGATGGGAAATACAAAAAAGGCATAGACGCGGTATGTCAAATTGGAACATATCAAATAGTGATGAGGATAATAAGAGAAAATACAAGCGAGCTTTTTTCATAGAATGGCGTTTAGCAGATAGGCATAAAAAGAAATTTTATGAGAAAATGGATTATGTATTGGACACGAATGAAGATAACAATCCTAAAATGATAACCGGAGAGGGATTTAGAGAGGGGCTTATACAGACAGCCCAAAGACCTTTTAGAGTTATGCCATTTTTTGACCCAGGAGTTTGGGGAGGACAATGGATGAAGGAGGTTTGTGATTTAGATAGAAGTGTTGAAAAGTACGCTTGGAGTTTTGATGGAGTGCCAGAAGAAAATTCGCTTTTATTAAAGTACGGTGATATAACTATAGAGATGCCGTCTATAAACGCTGTACTATATCAACCTAGAAATTTACTTGGGGATAGAGTTCATGCTAGATTTGGAGCGGAATTCCCAATAAGATTTGATTTTCTAGATACCATGGGTGGACAAAATTTATCGCTTCAAGTACATCCACTTACAGAATATATTCAGGAACATTTTGGAATGAACTACACTCAGGATGAAAGCTACTATATATTAGATGCAGAGCCAAATGCAAATGTGTATCTTGGGGTGAAGGAAGATATAGAGCCAAACGATATGATGAGGGATTTGAGAAGAGCTGAAGATGGAGAAATCTCTTTTCCAGATGACAAGTATATAAATCAATTTCCGGCCAAAAAACATGATCATTTCTTGATACCTGCTGGAACTATTCATTGTTCTGGATCAGACAGTATGGTACTTGAAATATCAGCTACTCCTTATATATTTACATTTAAACTTTGGGATTGGGATAGAGTGGGTTTAGATGGATTGCCAAGACCTATACACATAGATCATGGAGAGAATGTAATACAATGGGATAGAAGAAAGAAGTGGATAGAAGAAAATCTAGTTAATCAAGTCGAAGTATTGAATGAATCTAAAGGATATATAGAAGAACGTACAGGTCTTCATGAGAGAGAATTCATAGAAACGAGAAGATATTGGATTAGTGAATCGGTTGAATTAAACACTGAAGGTGGAGTTAATGTACTAAATTTAGTGGAGGGCGCTGAAGCTATAGTCGAGAGTCCTACAAATAGTTTTGAACCATTTATAGTTCACTATGCTGAGACATTTATAATACCGGCATCTGTAGGAGAGTATACTATAAGACTTAGTGAAAATAGTAGTTGTGAAAAAATAGGAGTTATAAAAGCAAGCGTTAGAGGATAGCTGTAAAGCGGAAATTTAGAGATGAATAGTGATAAATATTTGAAACGCAGAGTGGTATCCGGTGAGTAAAAATCGGTTAGATTTATTTCAAGTGAATAAATCTAACCGATTTTTTGATTTAGATATACACGTTTGAAATGTTATTTGATATGTGATTTAGCTACCAAGTTCTTCTTCTATAGCTTCTTTACAAATGGAAATGGCTTTAATCATCTCATCCTTTGTCATGATGATTGGTGGGTTGAAGTATAGAATATCTTCAAGGGGTCTTAATAGAAGTCCTTTTTTTAGTGCCCTTTTGTAAATATTGTAGCCGGTTCTTTTCTTTGAATCTAGTGGAGTTTTTGTTTTTTTATCAGAAACTAGTTCTATAGCATTTATTAAACCGATATATCTTATATCGCCAACATTTGGATGATTTTGAAGTTCAGAGCAAATTAGATTGTGGAAATAATCTGAGTTTGAAGCAGCTTTTTCTACTAGATTTTCTTCTTCTAGTATGTTCAAAACTTCAACAGCAGCTCTGCATGCTAACGGGTTTCCACTATAGGTATGACTGTGTAATTATGCTTTGCCATCATTGTAATCGCCATAGAAT
>JAOAQY010000167.1 GCA_025210965.1 Tissierellales bacterium | reverse complement strand
CGCTATAGCTCCATCAGCATCGCCACGCTTAGCTGATTTTATAGATAAAAATGTATCCGGAATAGAAGTTGCTGCTGCGATTATTATTACAGATGTAATAAACTTAGGTATAGACAAGAATTCTGCTACAACACCAGTTGATGCAATTATAGCATCTACACTAACCCAAACAGCTGCCATCGTTACTACAATCCAAAATATAATTTGAGGATAACTTAAATCTTCTACTTCTTCATCGTCATCATCATCTTCTTGCTCTTCTAATTTTTTTCTATGCGCAAGAGTTTGTTTGTGTAGAAACAAAATATATCCTACATAGACAGCAACTAACAACAATCCCGTTGTAAAATTAAATTGCCCAGTATACATTGACACTCCTAAAACTACCAGTGACAACAAATAGAAAAACATGTCTCTATAAACATTTTGCTTTTGAACTTTAAGTGCTAATACGCCTTTAAATGCTAATATACTAGCCATTGGTATAAGCAATACGTTAAATATACCAGAACCTGCTATAGTAGGTACACCAACATCTGCAAACTCTTTATAAATAAGAACTGCAATCATCGCTGTAGCAAATTCAGGGAATGATGATGCAATGGCATCGAACGTAGCTCCTCTTACTGTTGAAGGAATTCTTAGCTTTATTCCCAAAACATGTAGTACATCTCCTAATTTGTCTGAAGCTACACTGACCACCCAAGACATGAATATAATAACCGGTATTGCTATAAATATGTTGTTAATAAAATCAAACACTTAGTCACCTTCTCATTTTTATTTATGTTTTATCTTTTTAAGTTGTTTCTATTCCAAAATTTCCACACAATGCTTCTAAACCACCGAAGAAACCTCTTCCAATTCCATTAATTTTCCAATTTCCATTATGTTTGTATATCTCACATATAACAATGGCATTTTCTGAAGTCATTCCATTTATAAATTCATAACTCAAATAATCTTTGCCATTTTTATCTAGAAAATATAAATAGCCTGATTCAAGTTCTCCAAAATTCTTATTTTCATCGTAGAGTGTAGCAGTTACAGATATTTTAGTAATAGAAGGATCTATTCTATTTAAATTCAGACCAGCAACAGTATGAAAATAACTCTTATCTACATTGCCTATAACATCATCCAACGATACTGATCCATTTGGAGCTTTCTTATTTCCATAAAAGTAAAAATTATTTTCCTCTGTTTTCCCCATCTCATTGGACAAAAACATTGATAAATCAATTTCAAAAGGTGCACCTTTAAATCTCCATGCTACACCTAAGTTAAGTTCACCAGATAAGCCTACCAAATCTAGCTGCAATTTCTGTCCTGATTTAAGCTTCGGACTATTAGATTCAAACTGTTTTATATCTGCAGTCTTTTCTACATTTCCACTCGTCTGATTAATTACTGTATTATTTTGAGCCTGTACACTTTGACTTACACTTGGTTTTGAACCATTTGTCAAATCTATATGCCCATCATGAAATATACCTTCTGAACCCACAACAGATATTTTAGAATTATGAAATTGAAATCCTTCTCGCTTTCCAGATTCTACTTTAATTTTCATAGTCATCGCCCCTAATCTACGCTAATATCTATACCACCATAGCGCTCCGATGGCTGAACTATTACTATTTCCCCAGGACTATTAAACTCCATAAAATAACTTTCACCAGAGCTTTGCCCTATAAAGGTTTTCCAATTCATATCAGTTCTAAAGCTAGGATCCGCTCCAGTCCAGCAAACAACTGCATCAGGATCAACAACACATGGTGTTTCTAATACTAACGGATTACCATTTGTAGTTATAACAACCTGCGCACCATCTTCTTTTCCTGTCATGTTAGTTGTAAAAAGACCTTTTTGCGAAATAACCCCAGATCCTAAAAATCTTACTTTATAATCACAATTTGTTGTAAAAGCTAACAAATTTTCTGCTTCAACTCCTAATGATTGTCCCTTGTTTAATGTGATAATACTTACATGATTAGCTCTATGCGCCATATAGTATGAACCACTTCCTGAAACTTTCATTATCGGAATATTCTCTCCAGTCAACTTTCTAGCAGCTAAATTCATAAGTGAACCTAAAACATTTTTGTTTTGATTAGGATCTAGAAGAACCTTTTCTGCTGTAAATTGCCCTTTATAACCAATCATTGCTCCGGCTCTAGCAAAAAATTCACCTTTACCTTCCGCAATACACGTTAATTCTTGTTGTATTTTAAATTGAAACATATGCATCCTCCTCATTTTGCAATAGTCTATATTAATTATATCAATTAACTCTTAAAAATTCACTATATTATTATTAAAATTCTCTTAAGATTTAAATTTCGCTTTCAATTTCAAAACATTTTAGAAAAACTTGTGATATAATTTAGACAACGAAATGCATAATTTAATAATAAATAGTAATTTAGGAGCAGATACTATGAATAATAAAATAAATTTACACACAAAAATATTTGAAACAAGAAATATATATGCCGATTTATTCATTCCAACTATTCGGAGACCTAACTTCTCTAATAATACCCAAGAGCTGTTTCTCTCAACTATTTGCTATAATCAAAAATCTGACAGCACTTCTACATCTGACACTATAGCAAAAACAAAGCAGGTTCTTGAAAAATTAGAAAGGCAAAAAATTTCTTTTTTAATAATCGATGGAAAATTAGAATTCAAACCATCGCAAACATTAATTCAATCAGTAAAAAAGCATTTATCAAATTTGCCACAAAACTTAAATACCCTAAATTTGGACTTTAATCAGCTAGTAGTTGAGATAAATAATTCTGAGCAATTACAAATTTCAAATATAAATATTTTCGTAAACTCATTTATAAATACATTATCTAAATATCAACTAAGCGAATCTAAAATTAATAAAAATGCAATAGTAAACTTAGCTGTAAAATTGATATATTGGTACAAAACATATAAAATAGCTAATTTAAATCTCAATCTAAATACATTAGATTCAAGTCACCAATTACCTAAAATTTTTCACTTTGGAGACTTAAGCCTACATGAAGAATATTTTTTAATGTTTCTTTCAAGTTTAGGGTTTGATGCATTGGCTTTTAATTTTAAATCACCACTACCACAAAAGAATGTTTCAACTTCTGATTTAAATCGAAGACAAAAAAATGTAACTTCTACCCATAAAACCAATATAAATAGCAGTAATGGTATTAATAGTAGTAACAATAATAGTAGCCATATTAGGAATAGTTCTGCTAATAATGAGAATAATGTTAATAGTAATAGTACTATCTTATCTGCTATAAAAAAGAAAAAATTAGATTCAGGATATATTGTGAAAAGCAAAAAATTTGATGGTAGCTTAGATGAACTATTGGAGCCACTAAAAAACAGAGCGGGTTATGCCGGTCTTCCGTCTCCTATACTACCAATTTACTTTGTTAGATATATTGGTTCTGATTCAAATAAAAAGCAATATAACAATAAGCTCTATCATTTTGACGAAAAATTAAAATCTAATTCTAGGTATATTAAATTTACGAGCACACTACCTGTATCATCTCATCCTGAGCTAAATAAAAAAACTTCACAGCTTTGGAGCTCTTTTAATTTTTTGGATAATACTAATCTATCTGATTTTGTAGAATCTCTTGCTGGAATCAATTTTTTCGATTTTATTAAAGATTCACAATTACAAAATCAGAGCTACATTTCTTTAAAAAATATATTAGAACTGATCGTAAATAAAGAACAAAAATGTCCTATATCAAAAGTAAAAAACATACTTTTAAAATCTACAGGATGGTTGATTGATCATTATAATACTTTGCTTTCTTCGTATTCTCTTGAAAAGGAATATCCTCCTGTAATTTTATACTATGGAGATATAAAAAAACACGAGGCTTATTACTTAGTATTTTTGTTCAATTTAGGAGTAGATATAGTTTATATAAACTCATTTAGCGATGAAATATTTGAAAATATTGATCCTGATAATGATTTTAGTTCAATCTGTGTTTTAGACAAAGTGTCTGCACTTGAACCATTTCCTGAAACAGAAAGTCTACTTCAGCACGAAACCGTAGCCTATCAAGCATCAGAAGAAATTGCGCAAGTCGTGTATAATGATCAAGATGGAGTGTATAAACCTTGGCAATTTGAGTCATACAAAACTATGCCACTTACATTAAAAACAACTTATGATGAAGTTTTATTACTTTGGAATGAAGAAGCTAGAATTCGGGCGGGTTTCAAAGTAGAAAAGGAAACTGTCTATATTCCAAACTTATTTACAAAAATAAGTGGAACACCAGATGATTTAAACTCGTACTGGGACTTAATAAGCTTATTAAATAAGGCTCCCCAAGTAAAATTGTACTCAAAGCTCCCATTTAGTAATATCAGCTTTGACACAGCAAAATTGTCGAGTATAGATTTAGCATTTGAAGGCCATTCTTCGCTTTCTTTTGACAAACTAAAATCTCATTCTATGTATCCATTTGAACATTTTAGCGATGCATTACAAAAACAAATATTTGATAAAATAAATCTCTTGATTCATGAGAACATACTATTAAACAAAGATAGCAAATATTTATCTCTTAAAATAGTTTATACTATATTTAATATGGATCAAGAGCTGCTTCACCTTATACAAACATTTGATTATCCTGCAAATGTTCCAAAATTACTAATATATGATCCTGATGAAATAACGTTTTCTGAAAGCGATGCAATAATAATGAGCTTTCTATATCTTTTTGGCTTTGACATATGTGTCTTCACTCCTACTGGGTATAATAATTTTGAGAAATTTATAGATCAAAATTACTATAATGTTTTCAAGCTACCAAGGAAACAATTTAATCTTGAACTGCCAAATTTAAATCGATTTTCATCATCAAAATCAAATAAAGGTTTTTGGAATAATCTATTCAAATTTAAATAAATTACTGATTTTATGAAAGGGGTTTTTAACCATGACTATGACAACTAATACAAATAATGAAGAAACTTTCGAACTAGATCTTGTAAAAACTGAAGAAAATCTACAAGCACAATTAAAAAATTCTCCAGAAATTCAAGCTCTAGCAAGACAAATTGACACACGCGATCCAAATTCTATATTGCAGTTTGGTCACGAAACAGCAAATGAAATCTCGAAGTTTTCAGACCAAATCTTATCGACTATGGAAACTACAAAAGTTGAAGATTCCGGAGCTCTTTTAGTTCAGTTAAATAAAATAATGGATAAATTTGACATCAAAGATTTCGAAGATAAAAAGCCCTCATTGATGGATAAAATATTCAATAAATCAAAAAATATGATTGAGGCTCTATTTGCAAAATACAATACTATGGGTGGAGAAGTAGATAAAGTTTATGTACAACTAAAATCTTATGAAAATGAAATCAACACTGCCAATGCTATGCTTGATCAAATGTTTGAAAAAAATGGTGAATACTTTGAAATTTTGACAAAATATATATTGGCTGGCCAAAATATTCTTGATGATTTTAGATCTAACATTCTTCCAGCGCTTGAGCAAAAAGCTACATCCTCTGGACAGCAACTAGATACTATAAATTACAATAATGCTTTACAAGTTGAAGAAATGCTTGATCAACGTATATACGACTTAGAACTAGCTAAAACAGTCTCTCTACAAACTATGCCTCAAATAAAAATGATTCAAAAAGGAAATTATAATTTGGTAAGAAAAATAAACTCTGCCTTCATCATCACACTTCCTATATTCAAGCAATGTCTAAATCAAGCTATAGCACTTAAACGTCAAGCTGTTCAAGCAAAAGCCATGCAAGCCTTAGATGATAAGACAAATGAATTATTGCTTAGAAATGCACAAAACACAGCAGCACAATCAAAAATGACTGCACAACTTGCATCTAGCTCATCAGTACAAATAGAAACTCTAGAAAAAAGCTGGGCTACAATATTAGAAGGTATAGATGAAACCAAACGCATACAGCAAGAAGCTGCGCAAGCAAGAATTACAGGGACTCAGCGTCTTCACCAATTACAAGAAGACTTTAGAGCAAAACAACGACAAAAATAAAAAAAGCTGTCTCAATAAATATTTATTGAGACAGCTTTTCTTTATTCTTCATCAACACGTTGTTTCAATACTTTTTCAACAAAAATTTGAGCTAATATAGGATCAAATTGCGTCCCTGCACATCTCAATATTTCTGCTCCTGCTTCCTCTTCAGTCATTGCTTTTTTATAAGTCCTCTCACTCGTCATAGCATCAAATGCATCCACTATAGCCACCATCCGAGCATTATATGGAATTTCCTTTCCTTTTAGTCCTCTAGGATAACCCGTTCCATCCCACTTTTCATGATGTGAAAAAGCTATCTCTGCCATATCTGCCATATCATTTACAGTGCTAAGTATTCTATAGCCTATTTCAGGATGTTTTTTTATCTCTTCATATTCTTCTTCATCTAACTTCCCCGGTTTGTTCAAAACAGCCTCATCAACTGCTATTTTACCAATATCGTGCATAAGCCCTGCTGTTTCCATTTCCTTTATCTCTCTATGAGATAATTTCAATATCTTAGCGAACTCAACGCAATATTTTGACACTCTTTTAGAATGCATAGCTTCTCTTAGATTCTTCTCATGTAAAGTATTTACAATTGCACTTATAGTCCGGCCTCTCATACTTGGTCCTTCATATAGCTTTTTCTTATACATGTAATTCTCAGCCTTATTAAATACTTCGTGGATATCTTCTTCTTCATCCACTTTAGCTGCCCAACCAAATGATATTGAAATATCAACTGCACCAATTTTTTCACTTTGACATCGCTTTCTTATTTCGTCAATCAATTTTTCAGCTTGTATTTCATCTAAGTTTGGTATCATAATTAAAAACTCATCGCCACCAATTCTAGCAATTCTCTCTTCGGGTAGTAATTCTTTTAATACTTCAGAAACTTTGATGAGCAATTGATCTCCAACTTTATGACCAAATGAGTCATTTACAAGCTTCAATCCATTTGCATCGGCCATAATAAGACAAAGTGGATAATTCTCTCTTCTATCCAATCTTTCTAATTCCTCTTCAAAGAAACGTCTATTATACAGTCCCGTCAACTGATCATGATAGCTCAAATATTCAATATACTCTTTATTTTCCGTTTCTAATGTAACATTTCTAACAACAGCCATTACTAGATTATCTTGATACGGAACCATTCTAGATTCAAAATGTAACGTTTGGCCTTCATATTCCATAGAATAATAATATTTTTGAAGTTCTTTACTTTTAATCGTTTCATTTATCTTATCTATAGCCTTAATCGCAATATCTTTTTCCATTATATCTTCAATATTTTTCCCTATAAATTGTTCTTTTTTCAAAAGTGTCTGCGCTTCTTCACCCTTATATTCTATAAAATTACCATATTCGTTGAATATAAAAATCATATCTGGCATTATCCTAAATAAAGCCTGATTTCTTGCCTCACTTTGTTTTAGCTCTTTTTGCTTCTCTATCAACAAATCATACTGATACCTCAGTTCCCCTTCAGTAGCAGAAAGCTGCCCCATAGCCGCTTCTAATTCCTGATTTGTTTCCCACAGTTCATTCTTGCTTTTTTCTAATTCTCTAGTACGCTCTCTAACTCTGTGATTTAACGTCGCCGACCAAAACATTAATACAAGTATCACTACACCTATTAAAACCAGACCCCATCCATACTTTAATATCAAATCTTTATAATCAATAGGTTCATATATCCCTAACCATTTATCATAGATTTCTTGATACTTGCCATTTTCTTTCAACACTCTTAATCCAGCATTAACTATATGCATTATATTTTCATTCTCTTTTTTAACGGCAACAGAAAATTCATTAGGTGCCAACTTCAAATCACTTGCTCTGATATCTCTGTAGCTATTCTTATCTATATAGTAATGCCCCGGCGATTTTGATATGGCAGCATATTTTGCATTACCACTTTGCAAATATTCAAGAGCCTCTTCTGGATTACTTGCCTCTAAAAAACTTATATCCAAATCTTGCTTTAATAAAAATTCGTGAACAATATCATCTTTTTGAACTGCTACTACTTGACCTCTCAATGATTCTAAATCTTTTATAGTTTCTCCCTTAAGCGCAAAAACATCACCTTTTGACAAACTGTGCTGCACAGAAAAATAATACTTTTCCCTTCTTTCCTCTGATTGAAACATCCCTGCTATTAAATCGATTTCCCCTGAATCAAGCGCATCTACAGTTTCACTCCATTCAGCTAATCTTATTTCTGCTTGATACCCCATAGCCTCAAGAGCAGCACCAACTAGTTCTATGCTAAATCCCGATGGATCACCATCTTCACCTAAAAAACTATAAGGCGGATAAGCAATATCATCTCCAACTACAATAATTGGTTTTACATTTTCTCCAACAACATGTTTTCCATCAATTGTAGGTTCTATGCCTTCAAATTTAAAATTAAATATCATCAAAAGCACAAAAACAACACCAACTAAAAGCCTAACAATAGATGATTTTATACTCAAACAAATCACCACTTTCTCATACAATTTATATTCAATATATTATTTCTTCTCAAGATAAATTAAGCTGTCAAAATTCTTGACAGCACTTTTGACAGCTTAACTTTTATATTTCTATTATATAATTTTCTGAGATTTTAGTCAATTAAATACGCTATTTGTTGTTTTTATAACTCTATTAATTTATTTCTATTTGACTTTTAATGTATTCTTTTTCCTTTTCTGATAAATTATTCTTAGCACATATAGAATTCTTAGGACATATAACGTAACACATTCCACACTCATCACATTTATTGCCATCTATAAAATATTTTTTGCCCGCCACTATAGCATTAAAACTACAAATATTTTTACACAAACCACATCCTACACACGAGTCCTCTATGAAAAATCCTGAAGGTATAATTTCTGCTCCTCCAAAAGCGAATCTTTCTCTATAAATTTTGTGGTCTCTCTTCTTCTTTTCAAAATCATAATCAAATACTTCTCCTGAAAAGCTATGAACAACAAAAGTCGTCATCGTAGGATACCTTTGAATATCTTTTACTAGAGGCAAAAACCTTTTATCTTTTTGAGCTTTAGAAACTAGCTCATCAATTTCAATTTCCTTACAATCACCACTAAGCTTTATAAAATAGCCCGGCGCGAAATCAGGCAAACCATCTTCATCATGTGATACTGCCCCTTGCTCAGAAACTAGCGAACAAACAGAAACTTTCGAAGTTTTTTTCAATTGCTTGTAAAAAGGCTTTACTTTCATAGTTTGGAAATAAAGACCATTGTCATCATACATCAAGAAATGAGCTATCCTAGTTTCTGGATAATCCCCGTTGATGGTCGCAAAAGTATAAGCAGCATTTTCCTCAAATTTTTCAAATATATTTCTAATTTCCATAAAAAAAACCTCCCTAATTCATCTATTCATAAATTCATACAACTTTTTTGTGCTAGGATTTTTTATATTCTCTATCGGCCCATGTTCTATAATTTCACCATCATCCATAAAAACAAAATAATCAGCACATTGCATCAAAAAATCCATTTCGTGTGTAACAAAAACAAAATCAGTTCCGCTATTCTTGAGTATTTTTATAGCTTCTAAGACTTCTTTTGTAAGCAATGGATCTAATGCTGCCGTTGGTTCATCCAAAAAAATCAATTCTGGATACGCTGAAATCGCTCTAGCAATAGAAGCTCTTTGAGCCTGTCCACCTGAAATCTTTTTGGGTATCTGATTTTCAATATCAACAAGTTTAAATTGTCTTATCACTTCTCTACATCTAATTTCCGATTCGCTTAAGCTCCATCCCTTTATTTCGTGTAGTATAACCATTATGTTTTCCCTAACACTCATATGAGGAAACAAGCTATGATTTTGAAATACATAACCTATTTTCTCTTGGTATTCCTTTAAATCATTAATTCTCATGTCATTGTTGTTTACAGTCAAACATCCACTATCTACTTTTTCCATTCCTGCTAATTGTCGCAAAAGTGTTGATTTGCCACAACCCGATTCTCCAATTATACCTATACTTTTTGAATTCATTATAGACAGATTAATTTCCTTTAATATCAATCTCTCATCATAGTATTTTTTAACGTGTTTCATCTCAATATTCAAATTTCATACCTCCTTCCAATATTTTTTGCTAACATTGAAAGTGGTATAGTTATCATCAAGTACATAATCCACATTATTAAGTATCCCTCCACCACCGCATAATTTTCATTGGAAATAACAGTAATTGTATATGAAATCTCAGAAACAGATACTATTTTTAACAATGCCGATCCTTTAATTATACTCGATAGATTATTTAGCATAGATGGTATCAACGGTCTCACTATTTGAGGAACTATTATAAACCTATACCTCTGATATAAACTAAAATTATACAAATTCATAACCTTATATTGGCTATCGTCTATTACTGCTATTGCGGTTTTATATGAATTAGCAATATATGGGCTCATATATGCTGAGAGTGCAACTATTCCGAGCACCAATTTGTTATGGAAATTCACCTTTATTCCAAATACATATACTACCAAAAATATCATTACTAGAAGTGGGGTTCCCATTACTATTTCCTTTAACATGTTTGTAAATGATTTTATGAATTTATTCTCACTTATCATGCATATATAAAATACAAATCCGCTTATCATACTTAATACCAATGTTATTAGACTAACCCCCAATGTCATTACAAAAGCTGTGAAAAGCGCCCTATAATTTTTTAGAATCAATCCATAATTCATATTCTCCGTAGCATTTATTATTATAGCTACAAAACTAATTGCAATAATAGAAAAAGCCAAAAATTTATGCAAATATTCTCTTTTCAATTTTACATTATTCTGGTTTCGTGATGATATATTCCAATCCCAATCCTTTAGCCTCCAAGTAATCATCGATTGGTCCATCATATTTTTCTTTAAGCTGCTCATATAACCCTCCTTTATCATACATTTTATCTATAAATTCATTTGCCCTTTCTCTCAAATAATCATCTTCTTTTCTAATTGCAAATGCTGACATAGAGTAATCCTTTATTCCCGAATATATCTCTGTCGTTTTTTCATTTGCAGCATGATCTCCAAATACTTTATAACTACCTACTAGAACATTTGAAGTTCCGCTATTGATTTCCATCAATCCCGAAGCTATCTCTGTTATTTCTACTACGCCTACTCCATATTTTCTAGGTATACTTACTGAAATAGTTCCTGATAAACCTATAGCTCGCATATCATTTAAATCGAAAAATGATTGAGCATCCATATCATCCGATACTTCATGTTTTTCGTAATATTCTCTATTCACCAAAGCTAACGTTTTCCCATACCTATAGGGTTTTGTAAACGCAACTTTTTGCTTTCGCTCTTCATTAACAGATATATCGCTAATCAATATATCTGTTTCTCCCGTCTCCAATGATGGTATTAACATAGAAAAATCAGTATTAATTATTTCAATCTCTTTATCTAGATATTGACCAAAAGCTTTTGCTATATCTACTTCCAAACCAACTGGTTCTCCACTATCATCCATATACATAAACGGCGGATATTTCAAATCCATCCCAACTCTAAGAACATCACTTGCTTTCTCACTATTCCTACATCCACTTACTACAAACAGGCACATTATTATTAAAAACAAACTTAATTTTTTTCCCACATTACTCCTCCTTAAACGCATTATCTATTTGACACACTTAATTTTAGCAGTTAAAGCTATATCTATGAATGTAATAATTCTAAAATTTATTATAAAAATGGAACATTGCATACTCAAAAAAAGAGATGCCTAAGCATCTCTAATCAATCACTATCCAATTGTTTTTCTGAATTCATTCATAGACATCCCTGTATTTCGCTTAAAAAATCCTGCTAGGTTTGACGGTTCATCAAATCCCAACTCATAACTAATTTCATAGTTCAATAATTTCTTCTGCGATAACAGTCTCTTTATTTCCAATATAATTCTATTAATTATAACTTCCTTTGCAGATAAATCAACACTTTTTCTACAAGCTAAATTTATAGTTTTTCGGCTCAATTTCATAAGTTGTGCATAATCCCCTACTGACTTAATCTCTATAAAATGCTCTTCTACTAATTGCTTAAATCTATAATAAATTTTGTAATGATTCTCATTTATCTCATTAATATATTCTCTATTTTCCCGCCTAATGCTATACACAAAACTCAAAAATAATGATTTTATTAGATTAACTTCTATGCCACTAGCATTATTATATTCTCTGTAAATAAGCTCTATCAAACGCCTGCTAGTTGATTCATTTGAAATATCAAGCTCTAATATCGGCTTTTCGTATGGTACTTCAAAAAATGACATTATGCTAAAATTACATCCATCTTCACCCTCGAAAAAAAATGGTTCATTTACATTTATCATATAGCCTTTTACCTCATAATCCGTTCTAAAACTGTGAATTTGATTTTTACTTAAAAGGATCAAATCTCCAGCTTTATATCTATATTCTTTGAAATTGATATAATGAATACCTTCGCCTTCAGTAATATACATCAACATCCAAAAATCTAATCGAAAATCTGTCTCTATGAGCTTAGATGGTCTCGTTCTAAAAAAATTTGATAATTTAACTATTTCAAAATTCATTTTATTAATTCTATTGTCATATTTTACTCTAGATACTAAACTCATAATATCACCATTCCAAATTCAGAAATCAAAATTTTACAAACCTTTTCTAACTAGTTTCACTATACACTCGCTATGATGCGTTTGTGGAAATAAATCTACTGGTTGAATTTCTCTAACCTCATAATCCTTAACAAGATATTTCAAATCCCTAGCTTGCGTTTCAGGATTGCAAGAAATATATACTATTGTTCTTGGAGATAATTTAACTGCAGCACCTAAGAAATGTTCGTTACTTCCTTCTCTTGGAGGATCCATGAATAAAACATCTATATCAAAATCATCTTTAGCTGCTGCTTTCATGAAATCAGTAGCATCTCTTTCATAAAACTCTATATTGGAACATTCATTAATTTTTGCATTATTCTTTGCATTTTTCACAGCTTGATGATTTACCTCGACGCCTATAACTTTCTTTGCCTTATCACTAGCAATTATTCCTATAGTCCCTATCCCGCAGTAAGTATCAAGAACCACCTCATTGCCCTTTAATTCAGCCATTTCTATGGCTTTATTGTAAAGCTTTTCAGTCTGAATTGGGTTTATTTGATAAAATGATCGTGCCGATAATTGGAATTTCTTTCCACAAAGTATATCTTCTATATACCCTTTACCATATAACACTTTCTCCCATCCACCAAGCACCACACTTGTTTTTCTACTATTCAAATTCATTATCAAAGTATCTACTTCTGGATGTGCTTTTTTCAATTCAGCAATAAATTTAGTTTTTGATGGAAATATTTTTTTTGTAACTACAAGCACTACCATTATTTCTCCAGTATTATATCCAGTCCTAATCAATACATGCCTCAAAAATCCCTTTTCCAAGTCTTCATTATACGGTTTCAGCTTACATTTCTTGGCAATTTTTCTAATACTCATTATAAGTTCATCAGCCTTTGGATTTTGTATAACACATCTATCTATTGGCACTATATCATGACTATACGGCTTATATATACCTGAAATAATAGATCCTTTTTTTTCAGTTTTAAATGTTGAATGAACTTTATTTCTATAATCATATGGATTTTCCATTCCAATTATTTCATTGACTTTTCCATAAGAACTCATCAGATTTTTCACTTGATCCTGTTTAAATTTAAGTTGCGCCTCGTAATTCATGTGTTGCAAGTGGCAACCTCCACATTCCTTAAAGTGTCTGCATGCAGGTTTTACTCTATCTTGCGATTCTTTTTTTAGTTTTTTAGTTCTTACTTCAGTATATCTAGGTCCTTCTTTAAGTTCTAGTAAGGCTTTTTCTCCTGGAAGCAAATATGGAACTTCAAAAACACTTCCCTTATACTCAAATACTGCTTTACCGGACTTATTGATGCTAGTTATTTGAGCATCAACACTGTAACTTTTAATCCTAACATTCGATTTGCTTTTCCTATGATATCTACCTTTGCCTCTATCTTTAAAATTATCATTCTTTTTATTATTATTTTTGTTATTCCTATTTGATTTCATTTAAATTCTCAGCCTTTCTAGTTTCTATTACTATTTAATAATAAGCGTTACTATATATTTTACCCTTAATCGAGCTTTGTAGCAATATTTTCAAGTCATTATTTTTAAATAAATCCTTGACATAAATCCCTCAAGTTGCTAAAATATCCTTAGTTGGTTAGTCACACAACCAACTAACTAGCTCAAATTATCGTAATTTATGAATTGTATCAAAAAATAGTATAAGTGAGGTGTATGACTAGTGCATATTAATACAAATTCAAACGTACCTATCTATGAGCAAATAGCTAAATTAATAGAAGATCAAATACTTTCTGATGAATTGCAAGCAGACTCAAAAGTTTACTCAACTAACCAACTCGCAAAATTATTTTCTATAAATCCAGCGACTGCACGCAAAGGATTAACTATTCTAATTGATAAAAACATAATATACAAAAAAAGAGGTGTTGGAATGTTCGTATATCAAAATGCAAAAGAAATAATTTTACAAGAAAAAAGCAATCAATTCTATAGTAATTTTATTGAAAACATGTTGCTAGAAGCTAAAAAAATAGGCTTAAGTAAACACGATGTTATCCAATTAATAAAAAATGGTGCTAAGTAAAGGAGGGCTTTAACGTTGAAACTAAATAATATTTCCAAAAAATATGATTCACAAGAAAAAAACAGCCTAGCATTAAATAATATTTCAATAAGTATAAATCAAAATAAAATAATTGGATTAGTGGGCAAAAATGGATCAGGTAAAACTACCCTTTTGAAAATACTTGCCAAGCATATTTTCCCGACTCAAGGTCACATAGAAAATTTGTCCGAAAAAAATACAAGTATCTCTTTGTCAAATGATTTCGAACCAATCTTTTCGAATTTCAAACTTGAGCATATTATAAAAATAGCTAGCGATTGTTATTGTAATTTTGATGAAATTTATGCTAGAAAATTACTTGAAAAATTCAATCTAAACTTAAATGTAAAATACATGTCTCTATCGAAAGGTCAAAGCGGTTTGTTTAATTTCATAATAGGACTTTGCAGCTATGCTCAATTGACTCTTTTTGATGAAACCTTTGTTTCTTGCGATATTCCTACTAGAAAATTACTTTTAGATGAAATGCTAGATAGTTATATCGAGCATCCTAGAACAATAATCCTTTCGAGTCACTATATACAAGAGTTTGAAAATTATCTTGAAGAAATATTGATTATAGACAAAGGTAAAATAGCTTTTCATACATCTAGAGATGAACTTGATTCTAAAGCGCTTAGAATTATAGTACCTGAAAAAATATCAGCTAGACTATACAAAAACTACAACGTTCTTAACTCTTCTTGTTTCGGAAGTCAATGTGATATAAAAATATATGATGAATTATCCACTGAAGATAGAAACTACTTTAAAAGTCACAATTGTGAAATCTCTAAACTAAAACTTGATGAGTTATTTATCGCTATTACCGAGGAGGATTTAAATCATGACTAATATGAAGAAACTTTTTTCCCAATTCAAATACTATTATTTGCTAATTTTTGCTTTAACTTTGTTAGGATTCATTGGCCAAGTAAGTAGTTTCAGCTCATACAATAGCTCAAATACAACTACTATCGCCTTTTATTTTATAGGTCTGTATTTTATATTTACATTGGCTTTTTCTAGTTTTTTGTGCATTCATCAAAAGTTAAGACTAGATATCTTATTTGACAAGTCTCGCATAGATTCTTTCAAAGAAATGACACATTATCTTGTCTTTTTGAGTATTAGTTTTTCCATTGTATATATATCTATTAGTATTCTAATTTCAAATATTTCATCAGTTCTACCAAATACAATAGGATTGAATTGGAATACTTTTGACAATACTCTAGAAAAACTTATAATTTTATCAATCATAATGTATTTTGTTGCGAGTACATCTCTTTGTTCAGTTTTAGCTTTTTTTAGAAATAAATTGATTTACTCAATTACAACTATATTAACCATTTTTATTGTATTTACATTAAGCAAAGTATATATTCTTAACTTCATATTATGGGGTGAAAATAAAATTGCAACAATTTCTTTGATAATAGTAATAGCTGCTTTATCTAATGTATTAAGTCTCAAATTAATTTCTCGTTACGAGTTATCATATTAGGAGGTTTCTATGAAAAAACTTATAAATAGCATCATAATTTCTGTATTATTCTTTATCTGCCTAGGTCTGATTTTATTTTCCCCATTTTCTAGTACTCAAACAAATGGCAACATTTATAATTCTTCTGGTTCATACATCAGAAGTGGCAATTCAACTACTAAAGAATTTTTTCCCAAAGAACACACTTTTGATTTTGCAGTAGATAAATTATTGGAATTTAAAATAGCCTCTGTAAATGACGATAACACTTTTAAATTCGTAATAGAAGATTTGAATGCAAACAAGATTTTGTATTCAAAATCTAGCAAAAATTTAACTCTTTCGCTCAGAAAAAAACTAAAAGCTGGAAAATACAAGATTTATCTTGAAAAAAATTCTGAACCAATAAAATTTAATTATCTTCTTTCACTAACAGATACTACAGCATACTCTTCTACTGGTCAAAAAGGTTCATCTTTCGATTACTTAAATCAAAACCACCCGTCAAACGGGTGGTTTGCTTTCGCCCTGTAAGGGCATGGTACTTGCTTGTGTCTTAAGACACATTGATCAGTCTGCCAACCGCTTTTTATTCTCACACTACCCCTCAAAGG
>JAOAQY010000166.1 GCA_025210965.1 Tissierellales bacterium | reverse complement strand
CATAAAATACACTAAGGTAAACGGTTACAAGATGATGCTTTTAGAACTTATATGTAATTTAATGAAACTTGTAATATTTAACCTCTAGTGTGAAGGTTTTTATACGCTCGTTGACTCTTCAACATCCCACAGCAAATAAATACCTTCAATAATTTAAAAGGAGGAAGCTTATGGCTACAAATGTACAAACTTCATCTAAACATCCAAAAGGTTTTTGGTTTGTTTCAACGCTTCAAATTTTTGAACGTTTCAGTTTTTATGGAATGAGAGGTATATTAATACTATTCCTGACATCAAGTATAGCTAGCGGTGGTCTAGGACTTGATGACAAATTCGGATCTGAAATTTACGCATGGTTTACTATGTTAGTTTACTTTGCACCACTATTAGGAGGATGGATTGCAGATACATTCTTCGGAAAAAGAAAAACGTTTTTTATCGGTTCATTTTTTATAACTGGTGGTCTGTTTGTTATGTTCGCATCTTCAGGACTTAGCATGTTCTATGTTGGACTAGGTCTTTTGATTATTGGTAATGGTTTATGGAAACCAAATATCACTTCACTAATTGGTGATTTTTATGATGATCATGATCCTAAAAAAGACGGAGCATACTCTATGTTCTACACATTTACAAATATAGGAGCTCTATTTGGTCCTATGATTTGTGGTTTCTTGTATGCTAACCTTTTCGCTACTTTTGAAAATGGTCAAATTGTTACTTACGGATACAAATACGGATTCTTAGCTTCTGGTATCAGTATGCTAATCGGTAGTGTTTTATATGCATTGTTCGCAGAAAAATATGTAGGTAAGATTGGTACTGCATGTAAAGCTGCTGATAAGAAAAATAATTCACATACAAAATCTGAACCTCTTACTAAGAGCGACTGGAAACGTGTTGCTACTATAATGGGACTTTCACTATTTGTAATAGTTTTCTGGGCTGGTTTCGAACAAGCTGGTTCTAGTATGACTCTTTTTGCACAAAGATATGTAGATAGAAGTGTTGGCGGTTGGATGATTCCTACTAACTGGTTCCAAATGATCAATCCATTCTTCTGTATAGTACTTGGACCTACTTTCGCTCTTTGGTTTGTAAAATTAGCTAAAAGACCTAAAGGCGATATCCCAACAACTAGAAAAATGGCTTATGGTCTAATGATATTGGCATCTGGTTTCGCAGTTTTAATGTTAGCTTCACTTAGAGTAGAATCTACTGGTAGCGCTAGTTGGTTGTTCTTAGCAGGAGCTTATATCCTACACACTGTCGGAGAAATGTTCTTATCTCCAATAGGACTTTCAATGGTAAACAAGCTATCTCCTAAACAAATTGCTGCTGTAATGATGGGAGCTTGGTATGCTGCTACTGGATTCGGTAACTACTTAGCTGGTATCTCTGCTGGATTCGTAGAATCAATGGGTAGTTTACAAATATTCGGTATGGTAACTGTAGTTTCATTAGCTGCTGGTATATTATTACTTCTAATGGGACCTATCTTCCAAAAAGTAATGGATGAAGCAGATGCAGAACTTGCTGCTCAAAGAGATCAAGCTGTATAGTTTAATCTATTAATATTAAAAAATCAAATAGGCTCTCAAATATTTTAAATATTTGAGAGCCTATTTTTTAATGTATTATTATAATATTTTTAAGCGCCTTCTATCTGAACCTTATTTGATATAATCGAAAAGAATTGCTCGTACTGATAAACCCAATAAGATATAATCCAATAAGTTAATGCATTCACAGATGAATAAACACTAAAATACGTATATTCTTCAAACAAACCACCGCTAATAAAATTAATCATATGACCACTAACCAATATTAGCATAACCTTCCAAATTAACTCGTTATTTTTTCTAACAAAAGCTACAATACAATTAACTAGGAGTAATGGTAATGCCACTATACTTATAAATATAACAATTTGAGCAAATAAATTGTTATTATTATATGACCCAATAAAATATCGTACTATAGCCAAAATAGCTAAAACATAAGTTGATGTTGTTTTCTCTGATGATAACCAAGTTGGTAATTTGCTTTCAAATACAAGATTTGTATTTTCTTGAAAAGCATAAAGAGCTTCTAGAATATCCGGTTTTATTCTCAAAGAAATTTTGAAATAACATAATAATATAAGTCCACAAATAACGAATCCTAGAAAACTACTTATAAAGCTTTTTTGGTAAACTTGAACAATTGCAACAAGTCCTATAATGGCTCCGATTGCCAAAAACATTTTTTCAAATAAATCTCGTTTAGATAAGTCCTCTGTAAATTTTTGAACAGCTTCTTTTGACATTTTTGTAGTTGTATCAAACTTGTCCTTTATCTTCTCATTAACTTCTGACTGAGATTTAAAATTATCCTTTGTATAATGGCTTTCATTTGATTCTAGACTTTTATCAGAAACAGATACATGTTCTAATCCCCTAATTGACTTTATGAAATACAATGTCAATGCTGATGCAATTAATATTCCCCAATATCCATAGTCCCATGCTAGAATAAAATCTGAAATTCTTAGAAGCTCTCCATCACTAATGACTATTAATATAGGCATGACCAACAATAAAATATTTAACAATGATGAACATATTAAGATTGTATATATTTTTTTTATATTTTTTGATTTGATGTACATTATCAATGCAATCGCCGGTATTATTGGAATCAAGTAATACAACTTAATCAAATATCCGTACACTGAATATTTACTATCAAATTGTCCTATAAAATATATGGCATCACCAATTGAAGAAATCAAATTTGCCCCATTTGTTCCACCATTTAAGTTTACTCCTCCAAGTGACATTAGACCACCAATAGCATTCGACAATTTAATCCATGGCAACCAAAAAAATACAATATTAGCAATGTTTAATCCTAATATTGCGTATAATATTTTTTTCTTTTTTTCACTCATATTTTCCCTCCTAAGATAATAAACAGTTTCTCAGAATCTCTAATCTTAAAAATCAATAGTTATGAATCAGTCGCCCGCCATTCGACTAAACTCTAAATTCCAAGATAATCCCCAAAACTTAATCAAGTCCCCCTTTACTTTCATATTGGCATATATAAGATTAGCTTTCACATTAATTTAAGATAATTTATATTAATTTGAAAGCTAAATCCTACGCAATAGTTTTTAATAATACATGGTATTTAAACCTTGATTCCTCAATTTTGCAAATCGCGATTTTTAAAAATCATAAAATAAAAACACTGTCTCCATGTGTTCTTCATTATTTTTGATAAATATATTTGATTTTTGTATACTTAATATATTTTCGCATTCGCGCATTATATAATAACAGATTTTTTATGTACTTAGTTTTACTTATCCCCACAGTGTATAGACTACATGCATAACCATAAATTGTCAATAAAAATTTTTGTACATAGATAAAATATAATAAATTCGATTCTATTACCAGTTTTAAAACATAATTTTTTGGTGAATCATTGAAATTCGGAATCCTATCTCCCACATTCCTCTTTTGAATTGTCATAAACAACATCATTGTGGATAATATAAATTATTCCTTGAAGGTTTTCCACAGAATCCCCATACAAATTAGAATAATTATAGAATGGTTATCCACTTACAAACAAAAAAATAGAAAGCATTTCATCAACAAAGTCAATAAAACACTTTCTATTTTTAATACTTATCTCAAGCTTCTACTCTAACGCTTCTCCAAAAATTACACT
>JAOAQY010000165.1 GCA_025210965.1 Tissierellales bacterium | reverse complement strand
GTAATGAAAGTTTTTGTTGTTGTAAAGCCAGTAGGCAAGACACGTGGATTTGAGAAGATTGAGGTAGAAATAGAGAAGAGCGATTCGCAAAACATTTCTAATCTAATTAGTTTTTTTGTTAATCGAGAAATTAGCAGGTATGAGGCAGATGAGTTTAGGGTGCTTTCACAAAGTGATATTGATGATATGGTTGATCGTGGAAAGGTGTCATTTGGATTTAAGTATAGAGAACATGAAGAAATTGATAGGGCAGAAGCTATAAGGGTTGCGTTAGAAGCTTTTGCTGATGAGTTATTTGTAGTGTTCATTAATGATAAGCAGATAGAGAGTTTAGAAGATGAGCTGACACTTGTCGAAGGAGATGAGATCAGTTTTATCAGATTGACTATGCTAAGCGGGAGGTATTTCTGATGTATAGAAGTTATTGGGAATATTGCAATGAGGAGTTTGATAAATTGATTAAAGAGGCATCGAGAGTGTCTAGACAGCTGAAACATGATATTTGGGTTATGAATAAGTTTAATTTTTACAATGCGGATGAGGAAGATTTGAAGCGAAATGATGAGCTTATGGCGAATCTTCCTAGAAACAAGGCTGAAGTGTATGACAATGATGTGATTAAGTTTTATTATGGTTTGATGGATGATAAGCACAAAGTCATATTTGATAGATTTATGGAAATGATTGAGGATAGAGTTTTGTTTTATAATTTTGGAAACGTGAGAAGTTACAAGTCAAGTAGTTGTTACTCTGAAATAAAGAATATTTGTAGATTTGCACTTTCATGTCTTTATCTTCAGAGGCTTAAATTTAATGTTGTTGATTATCTAGGTGGAAAGAAGTATTTTGAAAATGAAGTTGAGTATGATTTTGTTGATAATGCATACTATGCGGCTACAATTGATGAAGACAGTGAAGTATTAGGCGTATTATCGAAGATGATTTATGACAACGAAGGTTTGATTCGTTTTTCTAATAATATCATTCAAGGAATGTTATTGTCTGACAGTGAAAAAGCTCACGACATGGTTATGGATATATTGAAGAGTTCAGGGCGTTCAGAAGGATTGAGACAGTCAGTTGTCAATGCAATTGATCTTGCAAAGGTTGGTGTCTATAAGAGATTTTTGAGTTTTATTCATGAAGAAAATCTAATACGTTTTTCATCAGTAAGGATGGCGTTTATAATGTATATGGGCATAGAAGAGATGGTTGATGTCAAGAGGGCTAAAATTATTGAAGAGGGAATTTACAATTGCCTAATAGGGGATGAATTGAATAAATATCTAGAGTCAGAATCTGCACTTGATCTGTATATAGGTCTTTACTCTATTGCTACTGAAAGTTTTGAAAATGCACTTGAGTATATAGACAAGAATTTTGATGATGCTATGGATTATAAAAAGGCTGTGATGATGTTATTTATAAGCAATTGCAATATGAAAATGCCTTATAAGTATGTTGTAAATATGATAGATAGTACTCGTGATGATAAGATTTTGGGAATTATGCTCACCAGAATTGGCAAACGAATATTGTTTGATAATGATAAACAAAAAGGTGAGTTTATTGTAAAATTGTCAGCAAGACTTGATACGATGAAGAAGAACGTTGGAAAATATGGGATTTTTGAGGAGGATATTAAGAAAGCTGCTTATCTTAGTGAGACTGTAAGTTACATGATTGACCTATGCAGTGAAATACAAGATTGCTATGAGCACGCATATAGACATATAAATAGGGTTGATTATATTCCAAGAATAGATGATATCAGTCATCCATTTGTTCGAAATGAGATCATAAAGTTAATTGGGTCTAACAAAGAGAGTCATAGAAGTTTTGCTTTCAAAAAGATCAATGATGAAAATATTGAGCTATCTCCAGAAGAGTATGAATTGATAGCAGGATTTATGAAGAGTAAAAGAAGCGATACTAGAAAATATGTTACTACGCTTTTTCAAAAAGCTGACCCGAAGGTAATTATTGATTGTAGCATAAAATTAGTTAGTGACAAAAACTATCAGAAGAGAAGTGGCGGAGTTAGCTTATTAGTTGATAATAAGGATCGAATTAATGTTCTTGATGAGTATTCAAAAGTAGAAATGTTGATAAATGAGATTGATTTTGGTGAAGAACTAGCTGATGAAGTTTCGATGCTTAAAGGAGAACAAATTCAGGTAAAAGAAGCAAATGTGATATTTGATGAAAACTATGAGCCTGAACTAAAACCAATAACTTATGATAAAAGTTTGGCCAAAAAATTTGTTAAAATTGATGAAAAAAGGCTTAAAAAGTATATTGAAGGCGTGGTGAAAATACACGATAGTGTTATTGGTAGAGATGTAGAGCGGAAGAGCTACAATGGTAGCGTGGAAGTTGAAAAGTTTGGATTTGGATACTTAAATAGTTTACGTTTGAATAGACCATATGGAAGCAACGATGATATAAAGTATACTGATTATTTTTTCTATGAGGAACTAGTGAAGTTAGATTCATTTGTTGAAAATGATGAACTAGAGCTGTTTAGGTTTTATATAGAGGTGCTTTGTTATGAAGTAAAGGTGAAAAATGATATGTATGGTAGAGGACTGGATATTTTTGAAATGCTACTTGCTAAAAAATATTATCCTAAATTACCAGTTGTGAAAAAATATTTAAGTAATTTGGATTCTAAGAAAAGAGGGCATTATTTAGATGGCTGCCTAAGTACGTTGAACATGCTAGAATATTATAAGAAAGATAACGGGGCGTATGTGGATGTAGATTATTCTCTTTTTTTCTTAAATGCATATGCCTATATGGTAAGTCAAGATGCAAAGTCGTGGTTCAATAAAAATAAGGGAAATGCTACAGCTTTTTCTAAAATTTTGGAAAGCTATGCTTTAAGTGAGAAGAATTTTGAAGAGCGAGGGGAATTAGTTTTTCAATTGATGATGCATTTTGATAAATATAATAGAGAGAAGTATTGGTCGTTTGACTATAAGTATTTGTTTAGATTTGCTGAGATGGGATATCTTCAAAAAGATTATATTTATAAAGAATTTTTTGACTTTGAGGATTTTGGAGATAATTATAAAATGACAAATTCAAAGCGAATCATTAATTATGTAAACAATAGAGCTAGATCAGAGAAAGCTAGCGAAATGGAGCTTGAGATATACAACAATAGTATCAGTGCGATGCTTGAAGTAGAGCTAGATCGTACTGAAAAAGATACGATATATTCTGATTCTATAAATACAGCAAAACATTTTTATGGCGTGGAAGTGTTTCTAAAAGCTATTTATAAAATGGGCAAGATGCCATTTCTTAGAGGGTATTCATGGGTTAGAGGTGGTAAGAAAAATACATTTTCACACATCATTTATTGCTGTGAACCATTGGAAAGTGATACAAACGAGTTATTTAATAGTCTAGTTAAAACATATAAGATTAGCGATAAAAAGCTTCTTGAATCAGGTATGTACAACTTGAAATTCATTGATTATGTGAGTGATTATATAGGGATCAAAGGTATAAAAAAGGCTGCTTATTATTTTAAAGCTCATATGAACGATCATTTTGATGAAGAGGATAAAAAAATGATAAGACGATATACTGATCTTGATTTTGATGACCTAAATCGTGGACAAATGGATATAAAATGGTTTAAGGAGAGTTATGATGAGCTTGGTGAAAAGAATTTTTTGATGATTTACGATAGCTCGAAATATATTACATCTGGTGGAAATCACAAAAGAGCGCAGTATTTTGCAGATGCAGTTCTAGGAAGACTTGATGAAGAGGAAGTACTAGAGAGGATTAACGATAAGCGTAATCAAGATATGGTACTAGCTTATGGTTTATTGCCTCTTGGAAAAGATAAAACAAAAGATGCAATTAAGCGATACAAAAGGCTGCAGGCATTTATAAAGGAGAGCAAGTTGTTTGGAGCACAGAGAAAAGCTAGTGAACTTGGTAAGGCTAATATTGCTATTCAAAATCTTGCTAGAACATATGGATATGAAGATGTAAACAGATTTGTTTGGATGATGGAAACGGAGATGGTTTCGGAAATAAGTGGATTTTTTGAGCCTAAAGAAATTGATGAAATAAATATATGTATTGATATAAGTAATCCTTCAAATCCAGTTATTGCAGTAGAAAAAAATGGGAAGATGCTAAAATCCGTTCCGGCTAAATACAATAAAAATGAGTATGTTAAAGAGTTGAAACGAGTAAAAAAAGAGCTTAAAGAACAGTATAGCAGGATAAAGAAGTCATTTGAAAATGCTATGATAGACGAAGTTCGATTTGGTTTGGATGAAGTGATGGCATTTAAAAAGCATCCTATTATAAAGCATGTGATAGACAAAATACTTTGGAGTAACGGAAAGGTATGTGGTTTTTTAAGTGATTTGAATGAGAATGGAATTGTTACTCTTGAAGGGGATGTTATTTTGTCGGGAAATGATTATCTTGTCGTTACGCATCCTGTGGTCTTATTAGAAAATAGGACTTGGTCTGATTGGCAAAATTATATCATGGAGAATCAGATACAACAGCCGTTTAAGCAGGTGTTTAGAGAGGTTTATTTGATGACGAACGAAGAGAGAGTAAATGATGGATTTACAAATCGTTTCGCAGGTTATCAGATAGAACCAAAGCAAACCTATGGAGTGCTTAAGTCTAGAGATTGGATTGTAAATAATTATGATGGCTTTGAAAAAATTAACCATGCACATGATTTACGTGTTGATTTGTATTGTTATGCTGATTGGTACACACCAGCAAGTATTGAGAGCCCGACATTAGAGAAGGTTTTATTTGTGGACAATAAGACTGGTAAGACGAAAGATATGAACGAATTATCTGAGGTTATTTTTTCTGAGGTTATGCGTGATTTGGATCTGGTTGTAAGTGTAGCTTATGTTGGTGGAGTGGATGTTATGATGAATCATTCAACTATTGAGATGCGTAGAAGAATTCTAGAGTATAATCTTGGTTTGTTTAAAGTCAAGAACTACACTATTGATAAGAATCATATAATGGTTCAAGGGGCATATGGTAATTATTCTATACATCTTGGCTCTGGGATTATTCATATGGAAGGAAGTGGTATGTTGCCTGTATTTCCAGTACATTCTCAGCAGCGCGGACATATATTCTTGCCTTTTGTGGATGAAGATCCGAAGACTGCTGAAATTATCAGTAAAGTATTGATGTTAGCAAAGGATGATAAGATTAAAGATCCAGCGGTGTTGGTACATTTAAGAGGATAAGCTTAAAATATAGTGCTGATAAATTGACAAAAATTTCATTTTATTATATTGTGAAGAAAATGAATTTTCTGTAATTTCGGAGC
>JAOAQY010000164.1 GCA_025210965.1 Tissierellales bacterium | reverse complement strand
TCACAAAATCTTGTGACATTTTGGTTGCTCGTTTCATATATAAATGAAACGAAATTTATCTCACTATCCAATTTTCAAAGGCCGTTTCTCGCCTCCAGCTCTTTGCTGTCGACTCTTATTATTATACTAGCGAGAAGTTTGTTTGTCAAGAACTTTTTAAAAGTTTTTTCAATCAATTTCCTTCTCAACCGCTGAATCTAGGCGTTTGTGGCCTGTCGTGTTTCAGCGACTTCTATAGTATACCAAGATACAAATACTTTTGCAAGCCCTTTTTTAAAGTTTTTTTATACTTATCAGCAACTCCGCCTAGTGTTTCTTTATTTCTGACTTTTCATTCCATTTAGTCAAATTTATAAATACGATGATCTAAAACATTGTATCTATTATTTTTTCAGACAATCTCTTTAATGCATTTGCCTCTGCAATCATTGATATAACAAGCAAGAACAACTCTGATTGTCTTTTAGATTCATCATCTTCTATGTCTTTAGTTCTTTCCTTAATTGCTTCTATATGTCCTTCTATTAAATCTTCTACCGTAGTAAAACCACTTTTTTTCAAATCATTAAACATAGAGTATATGTCTTCTAGTGATACCAAATCATCTTCAGTCGTAGTCATATCACCAAGTATTTTTGTAAAAAGGGTCTTAATATCCTCTAATGATAGTACTTGTTTTAGCTGATATACCAATAACATCAATATTATATGATCCTTACTATATTTCTTTTTTACAGGTGGCATTAGTATTCCAGCCTTAGTATAGTTGTTTATCATGGTTTTTGTAAGTATCTTATCCTCTTGATTTCTCTTTGTAGGTTCTAATTTATTATCCATAAACTTTGTAACTTGTTCCATATAAAATTCCATATCTGGTATCTCACTCAAATCAATACACTCTCTAAGTGCACTTTCTTCTATAAATTGTCTCATTTTCACTTGATCCATTATTATCACCTCTTTTTAATTATATAGTATCAAAAACTAGATTACAAGTTTAATTGTATTATATATCGAGATATTAATAGAATTTATTAGTATTTTAAAGAAAAATAGAGATTTAAGTCAATAAATCTTTCTATTCACTCTTTTTCGCTTTTGACTCTATCGCGATATAGTTTTATTATATATCTAAAGTAGTTATCAAAACTACTTTAGATATATAATAAAACTATATTTTGTATTTTTAAAAAGTATATTAGGAGATGTTGAATATGAGAAAAATGATATTTTTACTAATTGCAATATGCACCTTATTAGCTTTGACTACTGCTTGGACTTACAAAAAACTCTGTGAATCAGAGCTTTCAATAAAACAAAATTGGATGGAACTACAACTATGCTATGAATATAAGGCAAATTTGTTTCCATCACTGATTTCATTTACTCAAAATATGGAACGCGAAAAAAATGGAAAGTATTTCATAACGCTTGCAAAATTAAGGAATCAATATACAAAAGCAACTACTCTAAATAAATATAGGACCTTAGATTCTAACTTTAATGATTTAATAATTTCGTTAGAAAAAGACTATCCTCAAATACAATCAGAAGCAATTTTCTTAGATTTCAATACTAAGTGTAGTATCATTGATGTAGATTTGACTACATACACAACTGCTTACGAAGATTCTGTAACTGATTACAACGAGTTATTGAATTCTTTTCCACTAAAAACTATTGCACCAATTTTCAAACTGAAAAAGCTTGATTTATTTGATAGTAATTTGAATTCCGCTCTTCCACTTAGCTATTTAGTTCAAAAAGAATATTTCACTTCATTGAAAAGAATAGAACAGGCTCAATACCAATGGTCCATAGTTGAATAGATCTATAACAAAAAAGATCCACTGAAAAACTAATTTTCAATAGATCTTTTTGTTATTTTTTTATTTTATAATCATCATGGCTTTTATACTTGCCATTTTTAATCTTCAATTTCTTGGCATTGTACATAAAACTTATTGCCATAATTAAAAGCATAGCCATTGATAGTAATGCACCAATACCACTTAACGTTTTTTCTATTCTTCCATCTATGAATGCTGGTATAACTACTATACATACCGCTATAAATGGAAGAGATGCATTTACTTTATCTATAGGCATACTTCGCTTTAAAGTCAATAAAGTCTCACCACATATAAACAATATAGGTACTATCAATATAAATATCAAATTGACATGATCTTTTAGCTGTGTATACCATCCCAAATTCTGATAAAACGACATATATACAGTCATGCATATACCCATTACCAACATAGATATAATATTAGCGTATACAAATATTTTTCTATTCATAAGAATTCCTCACTCAGCTTTTATAGATTTTCATCAATTCTTTTCTAAATTTTTCTATAATCTTCTTCTCAATTCTAGAAACTGTCATTTGACTAAGTCCAACATCTTTAGCTATTGCTATTTGTGTCTTTCTTTTAAAATACCTATCAGTCAAAATTTTCTTTTCAACATCATCGAGCTTTTCTATAGTTTGTAATAAAAAATCTCGATTTTCTATTCTGAGGAAATATTTATCATTCTCTCCGACCAATGCAGACAGACTTATATCCTTATCGTCACTATCTGCATCTAGTGTCGAATCTAGAGAATTAACATTATATACATTACTAGCTTCCATCGCTTCAAGAACTTCCTCTTCCGAGCAATTAAGATATTTAGCTATATCCGAAATACCTGGTGTTTTTTGAAGCTCTTGACTCAATGTCACCTTGGCATTATTAATCTTCTTAGACAATTCCTGTATTCTTCTAGGAACCCTAATAGACCATCCCTTATCTCTAAAATGTTTCTTTATTTCTCCAATAATTGTCGGCGTCGCAAAACTAGAGAACTCATAACCTTTTTCGATATCAAATCGATCTATAGCATAAATAAGACCCACACACGCAACCTGATAAATATCTTCATACTCGATACCCTTATTAGCATATTTCTTGGCTAGTATTTCTGCAATATAAAGGTAATGTGCTATAAGCTCTTCGCGAACCTTCATATCTTTAGTCTCTCTGTACTCTCTAAAAAGTTTTTTGTAAGCCTCGTTTTGCTCTTTACGTTTTTTCGATGAACTTCTCTTAGCAGCTGTAGACATTACGCATCTACTCCTATCCTTTTTGTCATCCTTACCCCATTAAATTCTTTATCTATACATTCTACTTCATCCATAATAGTCTGTATTATTATCATACTCAAATTTTGATTTAATGGATCTTCTGCTTTTTCCATTTGACAACTAATCTTCGAATCTGTTTTGATTTCTATCGTCAAATAATCCAATCCCTTTTCATAGCATATTTCAATACACGAATCTTCGCCTTGTCCATCTTCTATTATACTATTGCAGGCTTCAGCGACTGCTATTTTTATATCATCAATTTCTTCAAAATCAAATGCCATAGTATTAGCAACTGCTGATGAATTTAGTCTTACCAAACTCACATACTCTGGCGCTTTAGGTATTTTTAAGCTAATGTACTCTTTCATGACCTAGTCACCTCGCTATTTCATAACAAAAACTTTATTTAGTCCTGTTATGTCAAATAATTTACTGATATTCGGTTTGATATTTTCAATAATTATAGTCTTATCATTTAACCTAATTCTCTTTAAACCACTTATTAATACGCCGAGTCCTGTGCTGTCAATATAGTCTAATTCTGCACCATCAATGATTACATCACTATTCTCTTCATCTATTAACCCTATAAGCTCTTTTTTAAATTCTGGTGCACTATAAATGTCTATATCCCCCATAGGCACCAATACCCATGCACTACGCACTTCGTCAAATTTCTTGTCCAAATGTAACGACAAAAAAATCGCCTCCTCTCGCATTATGCTTAACTATATATTCTACAAAAATACACAAACTCCTTCAATATTATTGAAGTTTATATAATAGTTAACTTTAATTTTCACCTTGATCTAAATTTTCACCTTGTGTAGTTTCTTCGTTTTCTGAATCATCATCATCTTCTTCGCCAATTACTTTAGCTAATGACACAACTCTATCTCCATCATCTAAGTTCATCAAGCGAACACCTTGGGTACTTCTACCCTTTGGCTGTACATCTGCAAGATTCATTCTTATGACTATACCATCAAAACTTATTAACATAATTTGATCTTCATCACTAACAATTCTAGCCTCAACTAATTCACCAGTAGATTCTTTTATATTGTATGTTCTAATACCTTTTCCTCCACGAGTTTGAGATCTATATTCATCAAGAGATGTTCTTTTTCCGAAGCCTTTCTCGCTGATTACCATCAAATAATCACCCTCATTAGATAAATCAGCTGCAATTACTTCGTCGCCCTCTTCTAGTTTTATGCCTCTAACTCCAGATGCAGTTCTACCCATAGGTCTAACCTGCTCCTCTTCAAAGCGTATAGATTGGCCTCTTTTAGTTACAACTAAAACTTCGCATGAACCATCAGTTTTCTTGACATTCATAAGATTGTCATCTTCTCTTAGATTGATCGCCTGAAGTCCAGTCTTTCTTATAGAGCTATATTGACTAAGTTCTGTCTTTTTAACCAGACCATTTTTAGTAATAAATAATAGATACTCATTGTCACTAAATTCTCTTACTGGCATAACCGCCTTTATTCTTTCTTCTGGGTCTAATGGCAATAAATTAACTATAGCAGTTCCCTTCGCCTGTCTACCAGCTTCTGGAATCTGATAAGCCTTTATTCTATATACCTTACCAAAGTTTGTAAAGAATAATAAATGATCATGAGTAGATGTCATAAATATATTTTCTACAAAATCTTCCTCTCTAGTACTAAGACCAGCAACACCTCTTCCACCTCTTCTTTGAAGTCTATAAGTGTCCTCTTTCATTCTCTTGATATATCCAAAATGAGTCAATGTAACAACTACATTCTCTTCTTCAATCATATCTTCTATATTTATTTCATTTACTGAATGCGTAATAGCTGTTCTTCTCTCATCAGCATATTTCGCTTTTATCTCAAGCATTTCCTCTTTTACTACATTCATAATCAAATGAGCATCAGCTAATAACTCTTGATATCCTTTAATAACTTCAAGTAAACCATTATACTCATTCTCAATCTTATCTCGCTCTAAACCTGTAAGCCTTTGGAGTCTCATATCCAATATTGCCTGTGCTTGCTTCTCTGAAAGCTTATAGCTCTCAATAAGTGCTACCTTAGCTTCCGCCCCAGTTTTAGAACCTCTTATAAGTTTGATGATCTCATCTATATGGTCAAGTGCTATTCTAAGTCCTTCTAGTATATGAGCTCTATCCTGAGCTTTCCTTAAATCGTATTGAGTTCTTCTAGTAACTATATCTTTTTGATGCACCAAATAATGTTCTAGAACCTCTTTAAGATTAAGTACCTTTGGCTCTCCGTTTACAAGAGCAAGCATTATTATACTATAAGAATCTTGTAATTGAGTGTGTTTGTATAATGTATTTAATACAACATTAGAATTTACATCTCTTCTAAGTTCTATTACTATTCTCATTCCAGTTCTGTCAGACTCATCTCTCAAATCCGTTATACCATCAACCTTCTTTTCACGAACTAGTTGAGCTATTTTTTCTATAAGTCTAGACTTGTTAACTTGGTAAGGTATTTCTGTAACGACAATTCTACACTTACCATTTTTCATCTCTTCTATTTCAGTTTTAGCTTGAACTACAACCTTACCTCTTCCAGTTTCATAAGCATTTCTTATATTTGCTCTACCAGTTATAGTTGAACCAGTTGGAAAATCTGGTCCCTTTATAACAGTATTCAAATCTCTAATGCTCGCATCTGGATTGTCTATCAGCATTACAGCACCATCTATTACTTCACCTAAATTGTGAGGTGGTATACTAGTAGCCATACCAACAGCTATACCATTAGTACCATTTACAAGTAAATTTGGATATCTGCTTGGTAAAACCAACGGCTCTTTAAGTGATTCATCAAAGTTTGGACCATAGTCAACAGTCTCCTTGTCCAAATCTCTAAGCATTTCTTGAGCTATTTTGGCCATTCTAGCCTCTGTATAACGCATAGCTGCTGCGCCATCTCCATCGACACTACCAAAGTTACCATGTCCATCAACTAGAGGATATCTAGTTGAAAAATCCTGTGCTAATCTTACCATCGCTTGATAAACTGAGCTATCACCATGTGGGTGATACTTACCTAAACAATCTCCGACTATACGAGCCGATTTTCTATGCGGTTTATCTGATGTAAGTTTTAATTCATCCATAGAATAAAGTATTCTTCTGTGTACTGGTTTAAGTCCATCTCGAACATCAGGCAGTGCACGGCTGACGATAACACTCATCGCATAGTCCAAATAAGACTTCTTCATTTCCTCTTCTATTCTAATGGGTATGATTTTATCTCTCTTTTCGTTTGTTTGATCCATGAGTCTGTATTGCCTCCTAATTACAAATTACATAAGCAAATATATTAAATTTACTTTGCTCTGATGTTCTAAAAATCTAAATTGCGAACGTATTTAGCATTTTCTTCTATAAATTCTCTTCTAGGTTCAACCTTATCTCCCATGAGCTTAACAAATATCTCATCTGCAACCTCATCTGCAACCTCGTCTTTTATATCTACTCTAAGAAGTATTCTATGTTCTGGATTCATAGTAGTTTCCCAAAGCTGCTCTGGGTTCATCTCTCCAAGACCTTTGTAACGCTGAATTGAATATCCATTTCTTCCAATACTTTCAAGTATTTCATTTAGCTCTTCATCACTATATGCATAGTGGATAGCCTTTCCCTTTGTCACCTTATAAAGTGGCGGCTGTGCAATATACACATAACCTTCAGTTATAAGTGGTTTCATATATCTATACAAGAACGTAAGTATAAGCGTTCTGATATGAGCACCATCGACATCGGCATCGGTCATGATTACTATTTTGTGATATCTAAGCTTTTCGATATTAAACTCTTCACCAATACCACAGCCAAATGCTGTTATCATAGCCTTTATTTCATCCGAACTTAAAACCTTATCCAGTCTGGCCTTTTCTATATTCATGATTTTACCTTTTAGTGGCAATATAGCCTGAGTTCTTCTATCTCTACCTTGCTTAGCACTACCACCGGCAGAATCTCCCTCGACTAGATAAACTTCGCACTTTGCAGCATCTTTCTCAGCACAATCTGCAAGCTTTCCTGGAAGAGTAGATGCTTCAAGCACACTCTTTCTTCTAGTTAAATCTCTTGCCTTTCTAGCAGCTTCTCTAGCTCTAGCAGAATTAAGCGCTTTATCTATTACAACTTTCGCTTCCTTTGGATTTTCTTCTAAGAACGCTGATAGCACTTCTGATACAACAGAATCTACAGCTCCCCTTACTTCACTACTACCAAGTTTAGCTTTTGTCTGTCCCTCAAACTGTGGATCTGGAACTTTAACTGAGATTATAGCTGTAAGACCTTCTCTAATATCTTCTCCTGAAAGATTTTTCTCATTGTCTTTCAAGAAATTATTTTTATTGGCATAATCATTTATAACTCTAGTAAGCGCAGCTTTAAAACCACTCAAATGTGTACCGCCCTCTGGAGTATTTATATTATTTACAAATGTATGAAGATTTTCAGTATAACTATCTGTATATTGCATAGCCACTTCAACTTCACATTCTGGTCTGCTTGCATCACAATAAATGACAGATGGCTGTATAGACGTTCTATGTTTATTTAAATATGCTACAAACTCCTTTAAACCACCTTCAAAACAAAATTCTGATCTTTTTTCTCTTCCATTCCTCTTGTCTTCTAAATTTATCTGAAGACCTTTGTTTAGAAAAGCAGTTTCTCTGTATCTATGCTCTAGAGTTGAATAATCAAAATCTGTTTCTTCAAAAATAGTTGAATCAGGTAAAAACGTAATAGTTGTACCGTGAGATTCACTGCATCCTATCTCTTCTAGAGGTGAAGTAACATTACCTCGTTCATATGTTTGACGATAAAGTTTACCGTCCCTCTTAACCTGCACTTCTAAAAATTCAGATAGCGCATTTACTACTGATAAACCAACACCGTGTAGACCACCTGATACCTTGTATGCATTGTTGTCAAATTTACCACCTGCATGAAGAACTGTCAATACCGTCTCCACTGTAGACTTTCCAGTTTTCGGATGTTTCTCAACAGGTATACCACTACCATTGTCCTTAACTGTAACTGATCCATCTTCATTAATAAAAATATCAATAGTATCACAAATATCAGCTAACGCTTCGTCCACACTATTATCTACGATTTCTTGAACCATATGATGCAAACCTCTTGGCCCCGTACTACCTATGTACATACCCGGTCTAACTCTTACAGGCTCCAATCCCTCTAAAACCTGAATCTGATTTGCCCCATAATTTCTTTCATTCGACATGTATACTGCACCTCTATTCTCTCTTTTAATATTCCACCACTAAAATTACATCCATTCCCCATCTACCACTGAATTCATACGCTTGACTAAAGTCGATGACTTAAGTGGAGTTGAATAAATCACTGTATTACCATCTTCCTTGATTGTAACAATATAAGAACTAATTTCTCTACCGCAAACATTGATATTTATTAGCTCATTTTTCTTTTTATACCGCTCGATATAAGCCCTTGTATCACAACTGGCCATACTCGTTTTTTTATCCAATATAGCTAATACTTCCCTTCTCAAAACTATATGTCCATTGCCAATGTGTAAATACATTTCATACCTCCTACTCGACCTTTGTAATATCACCTTCTGATATGTGATAAAAGCTCTTGTCTAGATCTGTAAGCGCACGAAGATCTTCATCATCTGTCGTAGTAACTATAGTCTGTATACCTTTAAACGCAGATATCAAATCTTGTCTTCTACTCAAATCAAGTTCTGACAAAACATCATCTAATAAAAGTATAGGATACTCTCCACTTTCTGCTTTCATCAGATCTACTTCTGCTAATTTTACAGACAATGCTGCCGTTCTTTGCTGTCCCTGTGATGCATAAACTTTTGCCTCTAAATCATTTATCCATATTGAAAAATCATCTCTATGTGGCCCTACGGATGTCCTAGTTTTCTCTATGTCTTCTAAACGCGCTCCCACAAAAGCTCGCTTTAGATTATCTCTTAAATCACCATCTAAAGAAACACTCGTTTCATATTTGAGTTTTAACCCCTCTGCCCCATGTGTTATCTTCTCGTGAATTTTTTTTGAAAATATAGACAAACGATCTATGAACTGAATTCGAAATTTTAATATATCACTTCCGTACTCTGCTAGTTGATCATCATAAACATCCAAAAGCGCCTCATCTTTACCGCCATATTTTATTGACTTTAAATAATTATTTCTCTGACGAATAACCTTGTTGTATTTATACAGCGCATATCTATAACGAGGTTTTATTTGAGATAATTCATTATTCAAAAAAGCGCGCCTAACGATTGGACCTTCTTTTACTATCTTCAAATCCTCCGGTGAAAATATTACCACATTTATATGACCTATTATTTCACTTGTTTTTTGAAGTTCTAGTCCATTTCTTTTAAACCTCTTTGTCTTATCTTTTTGAAATTTAAATTCCAGTTTATGCTCTCCCAAATCATCTTCATATGAAATCCCAACATATGCAGCATTTTTACCTAATTGAATCATTTCTTGATCTTTGTTTCCCCTAAATGATTTGGCCGCTGCTCCTAGGTAAATTGCTTCTAGCAAATTAGTCTTCCCCTGTGCGTTCTTTCCTAAGAATATATTTAATTTGGGATTTAATCTAACTTTCAATCCCCTATAATTTCTATATTGAATCAAATGAATTTCATTTACATGCACGTCAACCGCTCCGTCCCCTTTTGGTTATTGCTCTAAAATCTTAATGGATTCTTCGCCCTCAACCTCAACAACATCTCCAGGTCTTATCTTTTTAGTACGCTGAGTACAAATTTCTCCATTGACTTTAACAGTCTCATCACTAATCAATATCTTAGCGTGTCCTCCTGTTTGTGCAATATCTGCAAATTTTAATAATTGATCTAATCTAATAAATTCTGTTTTGATTTTTATTTCGTTCATGGTGCACCTTCCTTCCCACCGTTTATTATACACTGAATGGACTTTTCATTCAAACTATCTTATAACCAAAATTTATCCACAACTGATGCTAAATTTAGCAAAATACACATTTTGGCTTGAAAAATAAAAAAATAATCCACTGTGGATAATTTCCGCAATTTGCGTTTTCCACAGTGGATTAAATATTTCTTTAATCTGGAATTCTAACTGGAAGTATCAAATAAGTATATTTTTCATCATTTATTGGATGAACTATACAAGGATTTACATTGCTAACAAATGTCATGTAAATCTCTTCCGAATTCACAGCTTTTAATCCATCGATTAGATATCTTGAATTAAATGCTATCACTATATCGTCGCCTTCAAGTTCTACTGGAACTTCCTCTTGTACCTTACCAATGTCAGAATTTGAGCGAATCATAACTTGATCATTCTTTATTTCTAGCTTGATCAAATTAGTTTTTCCCTCTTTGGCAAGAAGCGAAGCTCTTTCAATACTACTTTGAAGTTGTTTAGTTTTTACTTTTATGCGAGTTTTGTACTCTGTTCTTATAATGTCTTTGTAATTCAAAAACTGTCCATCTAAAAGTCTCGATGTAATAATTGTATCTCCTAAATTAAACAAAATATGACTTGTAGTGAAGTAAATAGCTAAATTCTCTTCCTCATCTTCAAGTATTTTATTTATTTCATTTAGTGTTTTACTAGGAATAACTACTTTTAAATCTTGAGGTGTTTCAACTTCAACTTGCTTAAATGCCAATCTATATCCATCAAGAGCTACTAAATTTAGTAAACTTTCTTCAACTTCTAAAAGCGCTCCTGTAAGTATTGGTCTTGTTTCATCTTGAGCTGCTGCAAAAACAGTTTGTCTAATCATTGTTTTAAACAAATCTTTTGGTAAATTTATAAATCTATCCTTGTCTACATATGGTAGTTTTGGATATTCTGCTGGTGATTGACCTAATATATTAAACTCTGAATACTCACATTCTATTAAAATATTGTGATTTGAAAAAACTTCTAGATCAATAGTAGAATTAGGTAATTTTCTAATAATTTCACCAAAAATATTTGCAGTTACAACTACTGAACCTTCTCTTTCAATATCACATGGAACAAAAGTTTCTATTCCAAGTTCTAAATCTGTACCTGTAAGTTTTAGCATATCACCTTTAGCTTCCATAAGTATACCGGTAAGTATAGGCAATGTTGTTTTAGAAGAGATTCCTTTTTGTACTATTTGAATAGCCTTTGCCAAGGCTGGTTGTGTAATTCTTAGTTTCACTGTGTATAACCTCCCTATGTGCAATACTCTATAAATATATAACTTAACTTAGTAGTAATAGTAGTAGGGCCTGTGGATATCGGGATAAGTCTATCAAACCCCCATAGCCATGAGAATTGCCCCTGTGTAAAAATTATGTATAACTAAAGAGAGTTATACACATCATCCACTCTCTTTATTATACACAAAAACTTATTCACATGCGAATAACATTTTAAGCACATAGCATTGTGAATAAGTTTTTAGTCAAAAAAATATATAATTCAATCAAGAAACTCACTTTAGAGAATCTAATTCTTTATCTTTCCGATAAGTTCATCTATTTGATGTTTAAAATCAGCTTTTTCTTTTATTTCTGAGCTAATTTTTTCGTAAGCATGTATAACTGTAGTATGATCCCTACCTCCAAACTCTTCTCCAATTTTTGGCAGAGACAAGTCTGTAAGTTCTCGAGTAAGATACATAGCAATTTGTCTTGGATATGCTATATTTCTAGTTCTTTTTTTAGAATCAAAATCTTCTTTTTTGACATTGTATTGTTTTCCAACAATATCTTTTATGAGAGCTACATTTATTTGCTTTGGTGCATTTGAAATTATATCTTTCAGAGCCTCATTAGCCAAATCAATATTAATATCTCTATTAGTTAGAGTTGAATAAGCTATGACTCTAGTCAGAGCACCTTCTAATTCTCGAATATTTGACTCGATTTTATGAGCTATATATTGTAGAACTTCATCGTCTATTTCTAAATTATCTTCATTAGCCTTTTTTTGTAGTATAGCAACTCTAGTTTCGAGATTTGCAGGTTGAATATCAGCTATAAGCCCACCTTCGAATCTTGATCTTAGACGATCTTCTAGTTTTGGAATCTCCTTTGGAGTTCTATCACTAGATAGTACGATTTGCTTATTAGCTTCATGAAGAGCATTAAATGTGTGAAAAAACTCTTCTTGAGTACTTTCTTTACCTGCAATGAATTGAATATCATCTATTAATAGTACATCTACATTTCTATATCTATTTCTAAATTCAATATTTTTATCATCTCTGATTGAGTTTATCAACTCATTTGTAAATTTTTCGCTCGATAGATAAACTACTTTTGCACTTGGATTTTGCTTTAAAATATAGTGACCAATAGCATGCATCAAGTGAGTTTTTCCAAGTCCAACGCCTCCATATATGAAAAGCGGATTATAGGCATTAGCTGGAGATTCGGCTACGGCAAGTGACGCAGCATGAGCAAAACGGTTATTATTTCCGATGACAAACTTTTCAAATGTGTATTTAGGATTTAATGTTTTTCCTAAAACATTGTCATCTACGGGTTTTGCAGTTTTTTCAGGAACAGTCTCAGAAACTGTGCTACCGCTATCTTCAGAAGACGGTATGGAAAAAATTATCTCATACGAAGTACCTGTAATTTGCTTTATGGCGTTTTTTACAAGAATAGCGTAGCGATTTTCCAATATTCCCTTTGTAAATTCATCTTGTGTACTCAAATAAAGTTTATTCTCGGTGATTGACAACGGTTTGATAGTTTCAATCCAAGTAGAAAAACTCATTGGAGTCAATTCTTCTCTAATAAGATTTAGAGCTGAGGTCCAGATGTCGTTTAAATCGAAATTCATATAAATGCCTCCTATTATCATTTGGATCATAAAAAATAAAATCCAAAGTCCCGAATTATCAACAAATTTATCAACACAAATAGGCTATAAAAAAACGATGATATTAATACACAAAATAGAAAAAATTATGTGGATAAATCTATGGACAATAAATTTAGTAAAATATGCTATGCAGATTATCAACAAGATGATAAAATAGATAATTGTGGATGAAAAAAGTACTAAATAAGCCAAGATAGATAGCAAATTTAGAAAAAAAATACAACTTATACACAAAAACATCCACAGACTGTGTATAACTTGATGCTGTTGATAAATAAATCCACATCGCTCTACTATCATATCAAAATTGTGGACAACTATCAACACAAAAACAAAAGATATCCACAAAAGATGGGAATTGTGACTAAGTTTATACACAGGATATTAGTTAAAATGGATACCTAAAACACAACTTTTAGTATAATATTTTGAGTTTCTTCCTATATATAGTGCAAATTTTATATGTATCTATATTTTTTACAAAATTCTTGACATTAAAAGAAGATGCTAATATAATGTTGTAGTAATATGTTTATTGCTGAAAGACTCGAAATACATAGATATTATAGAGCTAAAGCGACTGAAGGAGGTGTTTTGCATGAAAAGAACGTATCAACCAAAGAAAAGACAGAGAAGTAAAGAGCATGGTTTCAGAAAAAGAATGTCAAGTAAAGCGGGACGTAACATTCTTAAGAAACGTAGAACTAAGGGCAGAAAGAAATTAACAGCATAGTTATATAAGACAACTGGGCCGCAATTGAAGTGGCCTTTTCTTGTATTCAAATGAAAATAGTGAACCCAGAAAAATGAAAAGAGTTTTTTAATATAGCTTTTTTTAGTATAGCTTTTTTTAGTATAGCTTTTTAATATAGTAATAGGTATAAAGTTTTGCAATAAAGAAAATTGAAAATTTTTTAAGTAAGGAAAAATGAAAATTTTTTTAAGTAAAGAAAATTGAAAAAGGTTGTTGTAGGACTTAATATTGGATATAATCAGAATAAGGAAAAGATTTTTTTATTCCTTTAGAATGGATGGACGTAATGGAAAAAAAGTATAGATTAAGATCAAATCGTGACTATCGTCCGGTATATGATCAAGGTAAATCAAAAGCAAATAGGCATTTGGTGATATTTTATAAAGAGAATGGTTTAGAGTACAGTAGAATTGGATATACAGCAACCAAAAAATTAGGAAAAGCTGTTGTAAGAAACCGTACTAGACGACTTATGAAAGAAAGTTTTCGTCATCTAGCATCTGAAGTGAAGCCAGGATATGATATCATCATTCTCGCAAGAGCAAGTGCTACTCAGATAGACTATAAAACTATGATGAGTGCCGTGGCCCACGGTCTTAAGATTACCAACTTGAGAAAAGAGGTCCGAAAAAATGAAAAAAATAGGGATTTGGCTGATTAGGTTTTATCAAAAGTACATATCTCCTTTAAAAGGGCGGTCAACTTGTAGATTTTATCCTACTTGTTCGGCCTATGCTATTGAAGCTTTAGAAAAATACGGCTTTTTAAAGGGTAGTTACTTGGCAATCAAGCGTATCTTACGATGCACGCCGATGCATCCAGGTGGTTACGATCCCTTAAAATAAAACTGTTGAGAGTGATTACTTTCACTAAACGTGTAAGAGGAGGAGAATGAATGACAGAATTTTTTGCCAATATTTTGGCACCGTTGTTAGAGGCAATTTATGGTGGTATTCGCGCCATCATGACAGCAGATACAGGTGTTTTATCTGCCTATGCATTAGCTGTAATTGTGACAACTATAATATTTAAACTATTATTATTGCCACTGACAATTAAGCAGATGAACTCAATGAAAGAAATGAACAAGATTCAACCAGAGCTTAAGAAAATACAAGAGCGATACAAAAATGATAAAGAAAAGCTCAACATGGAAACTATGAAATTGTATCAAGAGCACAAAGTTAACCCTATGGGTGGATGTTTGCCACTATTAATCCAATTTCCTATAATCATTGGATTTTATAGAATGCTACAACAGCCAGCTCAATACCTTTTCAATGACAGCTCGTTTGTATTTGAAGAGATAAATAAAAGTTTCTTCTGGGTTAAAGACATTGGTTTCTCAGCAAATCATGTTTTTGAATCAGGAGCATATGCAGGGATGACAAATGGTATAGTAATAATGGGCTATGCTATTCCAGTTTTAGCGGTTATTGCAGCGGCACTTACATTTGTACAAAGTAAGACTATGAATACCGGAGCTCAGGCTAGTGGTCAAGCTGCTCAAACACAAAAAATGATGACGTATATGATGCCACTTATGATACTTATGATTGGAATTAGCTTACCAGCAGGTTTGGCACTTTATTGGGTAATGAGTAGTTTGGTAACTATAGTTCAAAACTATTTTATCTATAAACCAGTTAGAAAGTCCAAGGGGGAAATCTAGATGAAGTCAATAGTCAAGACAGGAAAAACCATAGAAGAAGCAGTAGAAGCCGCTTTAGCAGAACTTGGGGCGACTAAGGAAGATGTAAGTATACACGTCTTAGAGGAACCAACAAAAGGTTTTTTAGGTATTATTGGCAACAAAGAAGCAAAGGTTCAAATTGACGTGGATAAGTCACCAGAAGTATTAGCAGACAAATTTCTTCGAGAAGTCGTTGGAAAGATGGGAATAGTAGCTGTTCCTGAGATGTCTCGTGAAGGTGAATATTTGAAAATTGATTTAGTTGGTGAAAATAAACATGACATGGGTCTTATAATAGGAAAGCGTGGGGCAACCCTTGACTCTATTCAGTACCTTACAAGTATAGTTGTAAATGCTAAAAGAGAAGGCTATGTCAAGATATTGTTAGATACAGAAAACTACAGAGAGCGCCGCAAAGAAACACTTGAGAGTCTTGCTCAAAAGATGGCATCTAAGGCGAAGCGAACTGGAAGAAATATCAAGTTAGAACCGATGAATCCTTATGAGAGAAGGATTATCCACTCAGCTCTACAAGGACATGACGCTGTGACTACCCATAGTATAGGCGAAGGGGAATATAGAAGAGTCGTTATAGAATTGAAATAATCTTAAAAGGATGTTGGATCATCTCGGTGATTTCAACATTCTTTTTTTCGTAAAATGGAGGGAGAAAAATGGCAGAAGCAACAATTGCAGCCATAGCAACGGCACCAGGAGAAGCTGGAATAGGAATAATTCGATTGAGCGGAGAAAAATCTATAGCTATTGCAGATAGCTTATTTAAAAATCCAGCGGGAAAAAGCCTTGAAAATGGTGAAGATAGAAAACTATATTATGGACATATATATGATCCAAAAACAGATCAAATGGTAGATGAAATACTCATAGTTAAGATGTTAGGGCCGCGATCGTATACTACAGAAAATGTCGTAGAGATTCACTGTCATGGTGGCATGATTCCTGTTAGGAGAATACTTCAGCTGACACTAGAGCAGGGAGCTATTCTAGCAGAGCCAGGAGAATTCACCAAAAGAGCATTCTTAAATGGAAGACTAGATTTGAGTCAGGCTGAAGCTGTTATGGATTTGATTAGTGCAAAGACAGAGGCAGTATATGATGTATCGCTTAATCAACTAAATGGTCAGATATCATCAGCTATAAAGGAACTTAGAGAGTTACTTTTACGAATGATTGCTCATATACAAGTATCTATTGATTACCCAGAAGATGATATAGAAGAAGTAACTTTTGGAGAATTGAAAAAAGAAGGATTAGAAGTTTTAGATGGTATAGATAGCTTACTATCTTCAGTAGATACAGGTAAAATACTTAGAGATGGATTGAAAACGATAATACTTGGCAAACCAAACGTTGGTAAATCTTCTCTCATGAATGCCGTACTTAGAGAAAATAGAGCAATAGTAACAGATATACCTGGTACTACTAGAGATATAATAGAAGAATATGTAAATATACACGGTATACCTCTAAAGATAGTTGATACAGCTGGTATAAGAGATACAGAGGATTTAGTTGAAAAAATGGGAGTAGATAGAGCCAAAGATCTTGTGAATAGTGCTGATCTCATCATAGCAGTATTTGATCAATCTAGTTCATTGACAGATGAGGATTATGAGATATTAAACTTGATAAAAGAAAAATCATCCATAGTACTTCTAAACAAGACAGATTTACCAAGCGTACTCGATAGAGCCGAACTTGAAAAGAGTGTAAATCACGATATGGTATTTGAAATATCAGCTCTTAATAAGACGGGATTAGATAGACTTGAAAATACTTTAAAAGACATGTTCTTTGAAGGTGACTTGAATGTACAAAATGATACTATAATAACGAATGTAAGACATAAAGAGCAGCTTAGAAATGCAAAAGAGCGAATAGAAGAAGCACTTCAAACTATAGAAATGCAAATGCCGGTTGACTGCATAGAGGTAGATCTAAAAGCTTGTTGGGATCACTTAGGAGAGATCAGCGGTGAAACACTTAAAGAAGATATAATAGATCGTATATTTAGTGAATTCTGTGTAGGAAAGTAGCTAATAATAAGTTAATACATGATTTAATAGTTGGAAGTTTAGTAGTGTGTGATTAAGCAGAAGGGAGTCATAAATAGATGGAAATGGATGAGAAGTTATATTATGAAGCAGGCAATTATGATGTGATAGTAGTTGGTGCAGGACATGCTGGTATAGAAGCCGCTTTAGCTCCTGCAAGAATGGGAAAAAAAGTATTAGTACTTACTATATCTTTAGATGCAGTTGGACTGATGGCGTGTAACCCTTCTATAGGTGGAACAGCTAAGGGGCATTTAGTAAGAGAAGTTGATGCTCTTGGCGGAGAAATGGGAAAGGCTATAGATCAGGTTTTCATTCAAAGTAGAATGATAAATACTTCAAAAGGGCCAGCTGTACACTCTCTTAGAGCTCAAGCTGATAAGAGACAATATCATATTTATATGAAAAATGTACTTGAAAATGAGCCTAACCTGACTCTTAAACAGGCAGAAGTAGTTGACTTAATAGCAGAAGATGGCAGTGTAAAAGGCGTTATAACTAGAACTGGAGCTAAATTTTACTCAAAAGCAGTTGTACTAGCTACTGGAACATTTTTAGGTGGAAAGATATTTATAGGGGAAGTTCACTACGAAGCTGGTCCTCAAGATTTAATGCCAGCTAAGTATTTGACAAAAGCTATGAATGATAAAAATATCACTACTAGAAGATTTAAAACGGGAACTCCAGCTAGAGTTCACAGAGATAGCATAGATTTTGAAGCTATGGAAATACAACCAGGCGATGAAAAAATAGTGCCGTTTTCATTCTTAAGTGGCGATTTATCAAAGGAACAAATACCATGCTATTTGACATATACTAATAAAAACACACATGAAATAATTCAAGCAAATATGCATAGATCACCTCTTTATACAGGAGTGATCGAGAGTACTGGGCCTAGATATTGTCCGTCAATAGAAGATAAAGTAGTTAGATTTGCAGATAAAGAGAGACATCAAATATTTATAGAGCCAGAAGGACTTGATACTAAAGAGATGTATATTCAAGGACTTAGTTCATCTCTTCCGGCTGAAGTTCAAAAGAGATTGTATCAATCTATAAGAGGTCTTGAAAATGCCGTTATAATGAGAGATGCCTATGCTATAGAGTATGATTGTATAGATCCAACTGATTTGAAGAGAAGTCTCGAATACAAGCATTTAGAAAATTTATTCTGTGCAGGTCAATTAAACGGAAGTAGCGGATATGAGGAAGCAGCAGCTCAGGGTATCATAGCTGGAATAAATGCAAGTCTTAAAATAGATGGAAAAGAATCATTCATAATAGATAGATCAGAAGGTTATATAGGAGTTCTAGTCGATGATTTGACTACAAAGGGAACAAATGAACCTTATAGAATGATGACATCAAGATCAGAGTATAGACTTACTCTTAGACAGGACAATGCAGATCTTAGACTTACGGAAAAAAGTTATGAAGCTGGTCTTGCATCTCAAGATAGATATGATAGACTTCAGCAAAAAAAGATAGGAATAAAAAATGAAATAGAGCGCTTAAGTGAAATAAGAGTTACACCTAGTGCTGAAAATAAAGAAAAAATGGCAGGTATCGCAGATTCGGAGCTTAAAAAGACACAGCCATTATTAGATCTACTAAAAAGACCAGAACTTAATTATGAGAGTTTAGCTTGCTTTGATGATGAAAGACCAGAATTAGATGCAGACATAATTGAGCAGGTACAAATAAAGACGAAATACGATGGGTATATTAAAAAACAATTGAAACAAATAGAGCAATTCAAGAAAATGGAAAGTAAAAAATTACCAGAAAATATTAATTTTGATGACATTAAAGGACTTAGAATAGAGGCTAGACAAAAACTTGATAAGATAAGACCAGATTCTATAGGACAGGCATCTAGAATATCTGGAGTATCGCCAGCTGATGTAAACGTGCTATTGGTTTACCTAGAACAGCAAAAAAGAATTAGAACTAATGAAGAGGGGAGTACAATAGATGACGCTCAGTAAATTGATATCGGGAACAAAAGAAATGAACATTGAATTGACGGATAAAGAACAAAAAGAATTTGAAGTATTTAAAGCTCTTTTGATGGAATGGAATGAAAAAATAAATCTGACAGCAATAAAAGATCCTGATGAAATAGATATAAAACACTTTTTAGACAGTTTGACTCTTTTAAAAACCAATTATTTTGAAGGTGAACTAAAAGTACTAGATGTTGGAACTGGTGGCGGCTTTCCAGGTATACCTCTAAAAATACTACGCCCTGAGCTCAATATTAGTTTATTGGATAGCCTAAAGAAAAGATTGAATTATCTCGATATAGTAATAGAGACACTAGGTCTTGAGAATATAGAAACGCTTCATGGACGCGCAGAAGATTTTGCCAAGACAGATAGACGTGAATCATATGATAGAGTAGTATCAAGAGCTGTGGCCAATTTAAGTACTCTAAGCGAGTATTGTCTTCCATATGTAAAGGTAGGCGGTTATTTCATAGCTATGAAAGGACCAGAAGTTGGAGATGAAATGAATACGGCCAAGAAAGCTATATCTCTATTAGGTGGAAAAATCATCGAAAAAATAGATGTAGAAATTCCACATAGTGACTTGCACCACAATCTTGTAGTTATAAAGAAAATCAATAAAACACCAAAGCGTTATCCAAGACAAGCAGGACAACCAAAGAAAAATCCTTTGTAGGAGGTTTGAGTTATGGAACAATCAGGAAAAGTAGTTATTTATATCGATATAGATCAAATAAAGGCGAATAGATTTCAGCCTAGAAAAACATTTTCTGACAATGCTCTTAGTGAATTAGCAGAATCAATAAAGGCATATGGAGTACTTCAACCTATAAGTGTTAGAGAATGTGAGGACGGCAAGTTTGAACTAATAGCTGGTGAGAGAAGACTTCGTGCATCAAAGATAGCTGACATTGGTAGAATTCCTGCCTTGGTTGTAGATATTGATGATGAAGCAAGTGCTGCACTGGCACTTATAGAAAACTTGCAAAGAGAAGATTTAAACTTCTTGGAAGAGGCTCAAGGGTATAGAAATCTTATCGATCAATATGAATTTACTCAAAAGGCATTGGCTACTAAAATTGGCAAGAGTCAATCTGCAATAGCAAATAAACTTAGAATTCTGAAATTAAGTGATGATGTACTTGATATATGTCTTGAAAATAATTTATCGGAGAGACATGCGAGAGCTCTATTAAGATTACCCGGGAAAAAAGATAGACTTATGGCTGTAGAAAAAATAGTAAAGCAAGACCTCACAGTTAAGAAAAGTGAGAGACTAATAGCCGATATGCTTGAAGCCATGAACGAAACCGACGGTAAAGTAGATAAGCAAACTATAAAAGCACTTATTAATTATAGAATCTATCTGAATACCTTGAAGAGAGCATGTAAAGAAATAACTGATACTGGACTTAACGTAGATTATAAAGAAGTTGAAAAGGACGATTGCATAGAGGTAATTGTGAAATTGCCCAAAAATAGATAGTATCTAAACAGAAAAGACAAAAAACATCAATAAAAACAGGAGCGTATTGCCCCTGTTTTTATTTGCAAATAAAGCATAAAAATACATAATGGCGAAGCGCGGAAAATAAAATGGACAAAAATGATTAAAATAAAGAAAACACTAAAAGGAAACGAATGCGATGAAATAGATATTCGCGCGTCGGACAATAATTCAAAAACGAAAAGCAAAGATTCGAATATATAAAATATAGAAAACACAACTAGAAAATCCGAAAACAACAAAGCATAAAAATACAAAAATGAGAGTATATAATAATGGTGTAAACTTCTGAAAAAACACACAGGAAAAAAAGAAAAGAACACACGGGGATGGACTTTTTGTGTTAGAATTTAAGCACTAAAGATCCGTTCCCGTATGTTCTCCTTTTTCAATAATTTAGATATACTCATCTAGAATACTTTTTATTTTCTCCATATCAAACCCATCTGTGTTTATATATGTGCCATGATTTCCTAGAGGACAGATATATTTATCCGAGATTATTGTAAAATTCATGCTCCCTGTAAACAAATAAGTTTTATTGGCTCTAATTATGTCATTAGGTTTAAATAAATAGAAGGCTTTTCTCACACTGATTTTTGATAGGTAGTCATAAAGTTTGTCTATTTTTTCTTTATCCTCAGTTTTCACTTCGTACACGATTTGATAACCATTATCATAGTCAAATTCTTCACAGCTAACGGAAAGATAGTATATATCTGATATCGAATCAGTTTTTTCTAAAAGGGTGCTAGCACTCTTTGGTATAAAAGGTATTAGAATGAATAGAAGTATTGCGATGATAATTATCCACGATTTTTTTATGTTTTTCATTGGCATTCTCCCTATAAAGATTTTTTGAAGACTATTTCAACATCATTGTATAGCAAATTGAATGAAAGTCAAGTGAAAATGTGATAATAGCTGCAAAGAACTGTGTGTTCAAAATATTCAATTGACGTTTTATTCCCGAATATTGACATTTTATGAAAAGTGTTGATTTTACAGAATGAGTTTGATAGCATGAAGCTGATAAGATTATAAACATTTAATACATATTAAATGGAGGCGAATTAGCTATGAAGAAATCAAGGATATTGTTTTGGATTGGAATACTTATGATTTTGATTGCTGTAGTATTTGTTGGATATGCGCTAAATCATCCAACTCTTTTGGTGGAAATTCCAGTTATAGGAACAATTGTATTTTATCGAATTTACGCTATAGTAGCGATAGGATTGTTTATATTAGCTAGGATCATGAAGTCGAAAAATAAATGATTAATATAGAAAACAAAAAACTGGGACTGATCTTTAGTGTTAGAATTCTAACATTAAAGATCAGTCCCAGTTTTTTCAATAATAGTGTGATTAATTCAATACCTTGTTTTGAAGTTTCATCTTTCTTGCTTCTTTATAATTTACATTAAAAGTGTCTACAGTGATATTTTTTATAACTACAGGATTTATAGCAGAAGCATTTGCATCAGTTTTTGTGCGAGATATCTCATCTATAACGTCCATACCGTTTATAACCCTACCAAATGGAGCGAAATTGCCATTTAAGCTAGGATGGTCAACT
>JAOAQY010000163.1 GCA_025210965.1 Tissierellales bacterium | reverse complement strand
TTTTTATTTATATCCATTTATATTTTTTAAGAAATCATTTGAACTGTCTAAAAAGATTGTTGTGTCTTTAATATTTCTATATGTTTCCATTCTTTTGATGAATTCGTAAAAGGCGATGTCTTTACTAAGTGAATTTTGATAGATTTCTAGAGCATCTTTATCGGCATCAGCTTTGATTTGAGCTGCTTCCTGTCTTGCTTTTGCTACTTTTTCTGCTTTGAATCGATCAGTTTCTGCCACTGATTTTTTGTATTCTGACTCACCGACAGCTATCAATTGTTCACTTTGTTTTAAAATTTCTTCAGTCATTTTATCTTCAATACTGGCAATATTTGATGTTGGAAAATTCTTTCGGTGTATTCCCAAATCAGCTACATATATTCCATAATTTAGAGACAATTCATCATTCAATATATCTCTTTTCTCAGAGATAAGAGGTCCAACTATATCTGTTTTAAAGAAATCAGGGAAATTAAGAGAGTTACCTGCTTGAACTATAAGAGGAGGTACCCTATCATCTACAAGTGATTTAACAGTACTAGTTCTACCTGCAAATGTTACATTGACAAATACGGGGTTTAAAACCTTGTATTGTGCAAACATTTGAATATCAATTTTTCTCTTGTCTTTTGTGTTTATAGTTTCAGTAGTAGAAATATAAGTAATGTATTTAGACGAGTATTTAGTTACAGTATCGATAAAGGGAACTTTGAAATGAAGTCCCTTGTCAGCGCTGACATTTATTGATCCATAATTTCTTTTTTCTAAATCAGATGAAACTTTGTCTAGATCTGAAGGAGAGTCGATATATGCATCAGTTATTTTCCCAAGGCGCTTTTTAACAGCGACTTCGTCCTCTTCTATAATAAATGTGAACATAGAAAAGAATATAAATAATGCGCCTAGTATACCTAAAGATAAGCCTAATTTACCAAACTTTTTCATAATTAATCATCTCCTTTTATTATAGATTCTTTTACTTTGGGATTTATTGAATTTCCATGTTCCATATTGTAAAACTTGTATATATCTCCGCTAGATGTTCCATCTAAAATTATTTTGTTATTAGATAGAAATTCCTGCATAGTTTGAATATAGTATCTTTCTTTTACTACTTTAGGGTTTTTTTGATATTCCTCATAAAGTGCATTAAATTGTGCGATTTCTGAATTGGCCATGGATAAAACATCAGCTTTATAAGCCTTAGCTTGTTCTAATATACTTGCAGCTTCTGCTTCAGCAGCTGGAATCACAGTGTTTCTATATTTTTGTGCTTGTTCTAATTTTGAATTTTTTGTTTGATTTGATTGTTCAACTCGTTTATAAGCTTCTTCAACAGAAGGCAATAATTTGTTGTTTTGAGTTTTTACTTCAGTTATATTAACTCCAATTTCATATGAGTTTAATTTTTTTTGTAGTGCCGGCATGATTTCTGAATCGATAATTTGTTTTTGAAGCAAGGCTTCATCACGAGAATGTTTAGCTACAGTGTCACGAAGAACTGATTCTAAAGCGATATGGATAGATCCATCTACATCATCAACATTAAAAAGATAATTATCGGGTTCACTTACTTTGTAAGTGATTATAAGTTGAGTTAATATTAGAGAACTATTGTCACCAGCAGCATCTACTATAACTAAAGATTCTGCATCGTAAGATTGATATTCAGGTGAATTTGTGGAACTACCTTCTTTAGCAGTTCTATAACCATATTCTAATTTATGACGTTGCTCCATATTGACTTTATAGACATCTTCGATGTATGGAATTTTGAATTTAAATCCCTCCTCAGTTTCAATTCTAGTAACCTGACCAAATCGAGTAATTACACCTGCATAACCAGAATCAAGTCTGTAAAAGCCTCCGGATATTGTTAAAAACCCAATTATGATGATTAATATTATTCCAATTCCAATTTTGGGGAATTTGAAATTGAATGTCTTTGATTTGGTAGACTCTCTAGTAAATTCCGCTTCTGGTATTTCATTTTTTGTATCCATAGTATTCCTCCTTATCTTTTTGTAACAAATATTAGTATATTATATATAATACACTTGTGTAAATGAAATCTATCACTAAATATTAATAAGTGAAATAGATTATTAGGGGTAAATCTAAGATAACGCACAAATCTTAATTGAGTCTTAAATATAGGAAATAAAGAAAGTGTAGTCAGCTGTCTTGTCAGGTGTTAGAAATTCATAAAAAGAGAGCTGAGGCATAGTTTTTTTGTGAGATAAGTGTTATTATAATTGTGGGACATATGTCCTTAAAGTTTTTATTTTGAAAAAGTATAATGCTATTAGGAGGAAGGGTTTTGAAAACAAGCTTTGATGAAGAAAGTATTTTTGATATAGTTAAAAAATCTAAGCCTTGGGAATGTGGACAGTGGGAAGAAATAGAGTATGAGGAAAACGATATCATATGTAAATCGCATGAGATTTATCCGTTTTTTTATATATTAATAGAAGGGCAAACTAATATATATCATACATCAGAAAAAGGCAAGACTTACTCACAGTCAGTTTATGGTGTTGGAAGTTATTTTGGTGAACTTGAAATTTTCAGTCAGAGACCCTTTATTTGTGAAGTAAGGGCTCTTACAAAAGTAAAACTTATAAGGCTCAGCAAAAGAGTATTTGAAAAATGGGTTAGTGAGGACATCAGAATTACTCATTATTTGCTTAGAAGTCTTTGTGAAACTACTTATGAATTGTCTAAAAAAGCTATAGAGGATACTTTGTATTCACTTAAATTTAGAATATGTGATTATCTGATATTCGAATTTGAATGTGCTGGAGAAACTATAAAAACTTTTTCTATGAATAAAAATTTGCTAAGTCAAAGGTTTGTTGTCACCAAAAGAAGTATAAACCGAATACTAAAAGAACTTAGTGATGAGGGTTATATTGAAACTAGTGGAGAGATGATAAGGATAATTGACTTGAATGCACTTGAAGAGATTCGAGAATGTGAAAGATTTTAAGCTTGAGGGCTTGAGATAGAGGATATAAGAGGGAGGATGCAAAATGAAAAAGAAATTAGCATTAATTTTAAGTATGGTATTAGTTATGAGTTTTGCCTTAGTAGGTTGTGGCACAAATGCACCTAAGGAAGAGGCTAAAGAAGAGACAACAAAGGTGGAATCAAAAGAAGAAGCTAAAGTAGAGAAGTCAGAAGAAGCACTAAAGGTAGCATTGGTTGTTGCTGGAGGACTTGGTGATCGTTCATTCTATGATTCAAGCAATGAAGGAATGGAAATGATAAAGAAAGATTTTGGAGTAACTGGTGTTGTTTTAGAATGTAAAAACGATCCAACACTTTATACTGAGCAATTGATTCAGGCATCAGAGATGAGTGATGCAGTAGTTGTAGTGGGATTTGAGTTTTACGATGTAATTCAAGAAGTTGCAAAAGAATTTGCTGATAAAAAGTATATTTATATTGATAATGTTGTTGAGGGTGTAGACAATATTACTTGCATTGACTATATGGAAAATGAAGGTTCATTCTTAGCAGGAGCACTTGCTGCTATGATGACAGAATCAGGTAAAGTAGGTATGGTAGGCGGAATGGATATTCCAGTTATTAGAAATTTTCAAGTAGGATATGAAGCAGGAGCAAAATATGTCAACCCAGAAATTGAAGTAGAAACTATTTTTGCTGGAGATTTTGAAGATCCAGCTAAGGGAAAAGAAAGTGCATTAGCACTATATTCTAAGGGTGTAGATATAATATTCCAAGTTGCTGGAAAAACTGGTGAAGGGGTATTTGAAGCTGGAAAAGATGTAAATAAGTTTGCTATAGGTGTTGACTCAGATCAGAGATTTATAAACCCAGATGTTATTGTAGGTTCTATGATAAAAGGCGTAAGTCTTTCAATTTACGAATCAGTTCAGCGTATGGAAGATGGAAATTTTGAATCTGGTAAGGTATATAAATACGGTGCAAAAGAAAATGGTGTTAGAATGTCTTATGGAGATGAGTCTATGAAGCAATTGGTAAGCGATGAAATTCAAGCTAAGATTAAAGAATTAAATGACAAAATCATAGCTGGAGAAATAGAAGTACCAGAAGCTTAAAGATTTTCAGATGAGAAGAAGACTAGTTCTTCTTCTTATTTTTTTTACTATAGAAGGGATAGAAAGGGGCATGTGTAATGGCTGAATCAATTATTCGGTTAAAAAATGTTTCAAAACAATTTCCAGGCGTTTTGGCTAATGATGATATATCACTTGAAATAAATAAAGGTGAGATATATGCCATTGTTGGAGAAAATGGTGCTGGGAAATCTACACTTATGAAAACCATGTATGGATTACACGAACCTACTAGTGGAGAGGTTTGGATTAAAGGAAAGCAGGTGACTAAATTTAATCCAGCAACAGCTATAGAACAAGGAATAGGCATGGTACACCAACATTTTATGATGATACCAAGTTTCACTATAGCAGAAAATATTGTACTTGGAAGCGAGATAAGAAAGAAGAAAGTATTTATTGACGGAGAGACTTGTAGCAGGACGGTTAAGGAACTATCAATAGAGTATGGGTTAGAGGTAGATCCAGATATTAAGATAGAGGATACATCGGTAGGGGTTCAGCAAAGAGTTGAAATATTGAAAACACTTTACAGAGGAGCTGAAATACTTATACTTGATGAACCAACAGCGGTATTGACTCCACAAGAAACTCAAGATTTATTTAAGGTCATAAGAAAATTAGTCAAGGAAAAAGAAATGACAGTTATAATAATAACTCATAAATTGAATGAAGTAATTGAGATTTCTGATAGAGTAGGCGTAATGAGAGCAGGTAAGTTAATTGGAGTAGAAGAAACTAAAGATGTTAGTGAAAAAATATTGGCGGAGATGATGGTTGGCAGAGAGGTTTTATTTGATAAGTTAGATAAAACTGGAGAAATGGGCGAAGTAGCAATTGATGTCAAAGAACTGTGGGTAAAAGATAACAGAAGATTTGATGCATTAAAAGGAATTAGTTTGAAAGTTAGAAGTGGTGAAATATTAGGAGTTGCCGGAATTGAAGGTAATGGACAAAGTGAGCTAATTGAAGCTCTTGCTGGAATGAGAGTGGCTGAATCGGGACAGTATTATTACTTAAATGCAGATGCAACAAATAAAACACCTAAAGCCATAAGAGCAATGGGAGTATCACATATACCAGAAGATAGATTGGTGACAGGGGTAAGTAAGGATTCATCAATAGAAGACAATATACTTATGGGTTCACAATACGATGAAAAATTTGCATCAAAGAAGATTCACTTAAAAAGAAAAGAAATCAAATCATATGCAAAAAAACTAATAGAAAAATTCGATGTAAGAACAGCATCAGAAGAAGTAGCTGTAGGTTCTCTTTCAGGAGGTAATATGCAAAAAGTAGTTATCGCAAGAGAATTTTCATTTGACACACCAATACTACTTATATCACAGCCAACTCGTGGAGTGGATATAGGAGCTATAGAATTTATACATGAGCAGATTATAAAAAAGAGAAATGAAGGCTGTGCGATAATTTTGGTTTCAGCAGAACTTGATGAGATATTTAGATTATCTGATAGAATGATTACTCTTTACGAAGGTGAGATTACTGGAGAGTTTAATTCAGGAGAAATAACTAAGCAAGATATCGGATATTATATGACAGGAAAAAGATAAGGGGTGAAAATGTGAAGAGATTAAAAGAAAATATGGAGTATTTGAGTTCATTATTCCTAGCTATATTTTTAGCGCTTTTAATAGGAGCAGTTATAATGCTTCTAAATGGGAAAAATCCATTAGATGGATATGGTGCGCTATTGAAAGGGGCTCTAGGATCAAAAAGAGTTATTGCAACTACTCTATCAAAAACTGTACCACTTATAGTTACAGGGCTTGCGACAGCACTCTCTTTTAAAAGTGGTATATTTAACATTGGTGGAGAAGGTCAGCTTTATATGGGTGCTTTTGCAGCTGCTTATGTTGGATTTACATTTACGAACTTACCAGCATTTGCGGGTATAGCACTAGCGATACTTGCAGCATTTGTAGTAGGAGCGCTGTATGCTTTTATACCAGGATATTTAAAAGTTAAGCACAATATAGATGAAGTAATAACTACAATAATGTTTAATAGTATAGCAATAATGTTTACTAGCTATTTGGTCAACTATCCATTTGCGGCAGATCAAGGTAAAATGGGTGGTACAAATATGATTGCAGAGATATTTAAATTTCCTAAATTAGTATCACTTAGTAAACTTAATACAAGTATTTTTTATACAGCAATAATAGCTCTTGGAATTTACTATCTTATGACAAAAACTTCAGTAGGTTATAATTTGAAAATAGTTGGTGAAAATGGTACTTTTGCAAAGTATTCGGGATTGAACAATAAGAAATACATGATGGGGGCTATGCTTGCATCGGGTGGACTTTGTGGTGTTGCAGGGGCATTTGAAGTTTATGGAACACACTATAGATTTTTGCAAAACATATCAAAAGGATTGGCTTTTGATGGTATGCTAATAGCACTTATAGTAAAGAACAATCCTATAGGCATAGTTTTGATGTCAGGTTTCTTTGCAATACTAAAAACTGGTTCGAATGCTATGGAAATAACAACAGGAGTTCCAGCTGAATTGGTATTGGTTATTCAGTCTGTAATAATATTATTTATTGCAGGAGAAGATGGGTTTAAAAAAATACTTAAAAGAAGAAAATTAACTAAAAGAAAGATGGTGAGCTAATGGGAGATATATTTAATCTTGCACTTTTGCAAAATACGATAAGAACAGCAACGCCACTAGTACTTGCTGCTTTAGGTGGACTTCTTACGATGCATGCTGGTATTTTAAATATAGGAATGGAAGGCATGATATTGATTGGAGCATTTTTTGCTGTTCTTGGAAGCTATTTATTCCAATCAGCTCTAATGGGTGTAGTATTTGGAGTTGTTGCGGGAATTATTATGGGACTTTTATTTGGTGTATTTGTTATAGAATTAAAGTCAGATGAATTTATAATTGGAATTGCTATAAATATTTTTGCAGGAGGCTTAACTGTATTTCTATTGCGAAGCATATTTGGCGTAAAGGGTGCATTTTCGTCACCAGATATAATGCCACTTCCAGATGTAAGTTTACCATTTTTAGATAAAGTTGAATTTTTGGATACTATATTTAATAATCATTCAATATTTGTATATATAAGCTGGATATTGATAATATTAGTATATGTATTCTTGTATAAAACGCCATATGGGTATTGGTTAAGGGGCGTAGGCGAGCATGAAGAGGCACTTGAAACAGCTGGTATTAAGCCGAAAAAAGTCAAATATTTTGCATCTATTATGTGTGGAGCTTTTTGTGGAGTTGCAGGAGCGCATTTGTCATTAGGATATTTGACATTATTTACAGAAAACATGAGTGCGGGGAAAGGATTTATTTCACTTGCAGCCATTATATTTGGAGCATCTAATCCAGTAAAAGTCTATGGAGCATCATTGCTATTTGGATTTTTTGATGCATTGGGTATCAGAATGCAAACGCTTGGTATACCATCTCAATTTACAGCTATGATTCCTTATTTAGCTACAGTGGTAGTTCTATATATAGTGGCGAAGAAAAAACTTTGGCAAAAAAGGAAGGTTAGCTAAATGAGATACGATGCAATTATTATTGGGTCTGGTGCTGCAGGATATTATTTTGCCATAGCATCAGAACGTATGGGGAAAAGAGTGGCGCTTATAGAGAGAGACGTAGTTGGAGGAACAGCTTTTGCTACTGGTTGTCTTCCAGTAAAAAGACATCTAGAAAATTTGAAGGTTTATAAACGATTTTTAAATAGTTTTGAGAAGTATACATCAAATTTCGAAATAGATGGAGAAAAGCTTTTTAAATCCGGAAAACAAAAAGCTAATTTAATTGATGAGGAATTAAAAAAACGTTTAGACAATACTAGAATTGATATGATTTTTGGAGAAGCTGAATTAGTTGGTGGGAATAAAGTTAAAGTTGATGATACTTTATTAGAAGGCGAGAGAATTATATTGGCAACTGGAACGAAGGCGTCAACACTTAGCTCTTGGTCAGAAATAGATGAGTCGGCGATATTGAGTCATGCAGGGGCATTGAAGCTAGCTAAATTGCCAGAAGAGATAGTTATATTAGGTGCAAATGTAGAGGGAATAGAATTTGCGTCTATGTTTAGTACGATGGGAGTAAAAGTCAAAGTTATAGAACAAGAAGATCATATATTAAAGGGAAATGACAGAGATTTAGTTAATCCTATAGAAAATGAACTTTTGAAAAATGACGTGGAGTTATTACTAAATACGAGAGCTAAATCGATTGAAAGAAAGGCAGATAGGGTTTTAATAACTTTAGATTCGGGAAAAATTATAGAGACAAATAAGATATTAATCACAGGAATTAGAACGCCTAATATACCTAAATGTAATGGCGTTGATTTAGATTTGGAAAATGGTTTTATAAAAACAGATAAAAATCTAGAAACTAGTATAAAAAATATATTTGCAATTGGAGATATTAACGGAAGGCATGGAATGGCTCACATAGCTATACAACAGGCAATTATGCTTTCGGATTATCTTTGGAATAGTGGCAAAATTAAATTTGAATATGAAACACTTCCATGCGCTATGTTTACGATACCTGAACTTGCAGGTGCGGGCTGGCAAGAAAATCAACATGAAAATAGTCATAGTGTGAGTATTGACTTTAACGAAACAATCAGAAGTGGAGTAAAAGGAAAACTTAAATTAGTATTGGATGGAAGTATAGTAAAAGGTGCTTGGATGTCGGGGTTATTTGCAAGTGATTACATGGGGCAAGTGTCACTTTGGATAGATGAAGGGCTTTCGTTAGATAAGTTTAAAGAAAAATTGTGGATTCATCCAACAATAGGAGAAAGTTTTTTAGAATGTGCGATAAAAAGAGAAGGGGTGAGTCGATGATTCAGCCACATATATTATGTGAAAGAGTAAGTGAAAGAGTTATGTTACCAGGAGATCCTAAAAGGGTTGATCGTGTTGCAAACTTTTTAGATAATGTAAGAGAGATAGCGTATAACAGGGAATTTAAGACTATTATAGGAAAATACAAAGGTTTTGAAATTACAGTTACATCTACAGGGATTGGAGGTGCTTCGGCGGCAATAGCGCTTGAAGAACTAATAGCTTGTGGCGGCAAGTTTTTTGTTAGAATAGGAAGTGCAGGAGCAATACAAAGTGACATAAATATTGGAGACTTAATAATATCATCATCTTCAGTAAGGGAAGATGGAGCTTCACAGATGTATGTGGATAAGAGCATGCCAGCAGCTGCAGATTTCGAACTTATAAAGTTACTTGAAAAAGTTGCAACAGAAAAGTCATATAGATATAAAATTGGAATGACGAGAAGTCACGACTCATTTTATGTAGATGACGAGTTAGAAAGAATGGCTTATTGGAATCAAAAAGGGATACTTGGGTCAGATATGGAAACTGCAGCACTTTACACAATCGGATATATTCGAGGTGTAAAAGTAGCATCAGTATTAAATAATGTAGTACTTTATGAGTCAGATGTTAGAGAAGGAATAAATGAATATGTTGATGAAAGTGATTTAGCGAGTGAAGGAGAACGTAGAGAAATTGAAATAGCTCTTGAAGCGTTGATTAGAATATAGTAAAAAGGTTTTCTTAAATAGAAATATTTATCTATTTGAGAAAACCTTTTTATAGTGAAGTTAAATTTATAGGGATATTCAATGTTATTGTTGTCCCAATTGCTTTTTCACTTGATATATTCATCTCACCGCTTAAATTTGTAGATACAATGTTGTAGCAAATATTAAGCCCTAGTCCACTAAAACCACGACCTCGAGCTGTTGTGAAAAATGGATTGAGGACTTGATTTAAAACATTAGGAGCTAATCCTATTCCATTATCAGATATTGTCAGTAATAATTTGTCATTTTCAATTTTAGCAACTATATCTATTCTTTTTTCAGTTTTTGAAAATGGAGATTCAAATGCATGTGCCATAGCATTGTGAATAAGTTGTAAAACGACTTGATTGAAAGAATGCTTGTAGCTCAATATTTCTATGTGGTCAAAACAATCTATATTAAATATTATATTGTTTTGTGAAAGTTGATTTTTTAAGTTTGAATATATAGTTTGTAATTCGACCGATATATTAAATTTTTTAAAATCTGAATTGTCAGGGGTTGTAGAAAGTTGCTTAAATAATTCTATGAGGTCTGAAGACTTTCTCAAGTTTAGTTCTAAAGTTTGTAAAGAAGTTTTGTTAATAGATAAAAATTTTGACAATTGGCTTTTTCTAAGATGATTTTTTAAAATTGCATCTTCTAATTCCTTTCTTTTCATGTCTAAGTATGAAACAGTGGTAATCGAAACACCTATTGGAGTATTTAATTCATGAGCAATTCCTGTTATTAATTCGCCAAGAGCTGCTAATTTCTCATTTTGAATTAAGCGTTCTTGAACTGATTTCAATTGTTTAAGAGAATTAGATAAATTCCTATTTGATATTTCTAAATCTAAAGTTCTTTTCTCTATTTCAATTTCTAAAGATTCGTTTATGTCTTTTATTTTTTGCTCATTTTTTTTCAAAGCTAATTCACGTTTTTGTAAATTTGAAGCCATTGTTGAAAATGAATTTTTGAGTACATTTAGCTCTGAATAAGGGAATTCTTCTAAAGTAAAATTATAGTTACCTTCAGAGACTTCATTAGATTGAGCTATGAACATATCTATTGAATTTGTCAGTAAGTAGACACGCCTATACGATATTATAGAGGAAAATATTAATAATAAAATAGTTAAAATAAAAGAGGTCGTTATAAACTGAAATATTGGAGAAATAAGTTCTGAATACGATTGGTAAATTACTACAGACCAATTTTGATCTTCTTCTTTAGCAATACTTGGAATCATAGTTTGTCCATTATAAACTATCCGATTGAACTCATTAGGTTTAGAATCACTAAGTTCTTTGTAAAATGGATCTTTTCCTCTTTGATATACATTTTTCATATCAGAATGAGCTATATATGTTCCGGTGGAGTCGATTATAGTTATATAGTTGTTTTTTCCTAAATCTAATTCTTGAACTAAAGAACCGAGTGCATCTAAATTAATTATTCCAACTAAAATCTTATTTTTATTTTTTAAACTTATTGATACCAGTGGTTTTTTAGAATTATAGGTAAAAAAAGCTTTTGACCAATAAAGTGGTGCAGAGTCTGAGACATTTTTGAAGTATGGGTAAAGAGAATGATCTGTGCCAATAGCATCAGAATCACTTGGAGAAGTAACTAAGACATTTCCTGTAGAATCCAATAAGAAAAAATTTGAAAAGACATCAGAATATTTGAGTGAATTGTCTAGAACTTCTTGTATGTCATTAATAGTTACGTTTCTATTCGTGATTAAATCATCAATTCTCAGTATACTCTGTTGAGGTTTCTTAAAAAATGAAGAAACCTCATGTTTTACAGAATTAACAAGAGCATTATTTTTTTGCAAAATATCGTGCTCTATATATTGATAGAATATAAATGCCAAAATGATATTGAGCGCAAGTATAGTTACAATTAGCATTCCTGACGAAGATATTATTAAGCTGGATTTTAAATTTTGATTGTATTTTTTCATAAATACCTCCCGAAAATACTAATTAATAATCTATTTCATTAAACGTTCCATTTTCAACTCTATATCTAAAGTTTTCTCTTATCACATCGCCAAATTCATTTATTGTAAATGAAGATTGTATACCTTCAAAATCTCTAATTTTTATAATTTCATTTTTTATATCTACAGGATCAAATGAATTCGAAGATTCCATACCTTTAGTAAGCATCATGAGAGAATCATATGCAAAATGAGAAGAAAACGAAGGTTCTTCTCCGTATTTGTTTTGATAACGCTTCACAAAATCCAAGTATTTAGGCTTATCACTATCTGCATCAAATACACTAGAAGTGTAAGCCCCTTCAGCAGCTAATCCACCGTGATATATGAAATCATTTGTGTTAGCCCAACCAGCTAAAAAACTAGGGATTTTATAGTCTATTTTGTAAAGCTGCTGCAAAATATTTGCAGAGTCTATAGAGTTGGCTACTAAGACTATACCCTTAGAGCCAGATGCTTTTATCTCATCTGCTAGTGCTGAAGCATCTAAGTTTTCACTTTCAAATGCTTTGAAAAATTTTATATTGCCACCTTTTCCCACAAATGTTTTTTCAAATAGTTCATGTATAGGCCTAGTGTATCGAGCGTTAGAATCGTCAATTACAACTGCTATATTATCTATTTTTTCATAATCAAAAGATAGTTCAGCTAATGCAATTGCTTGATGATCATTAGCCTCCATCACGCGTAAAAACTGATCATCAATATTGCTCATTTGTGGAGTACTTATTGTCGGGCTTATGAACAAAATATTAGACTTACTCATAGTTTCTTCTATAGCGGGGGTCATATTGCTTGTCAAAAAACCTATTACATAATTTACATTTTCATCTATAAAGGATTGCCCAATTTTTTTTGCTGTGTCAATATTACTTTCATCGTCTTTTATTATGGGGACTAGTATATGTCCATTTATACCGCCATCTTCATTTATTTCATCAATTGCTAAATTGAAACCATTTCTAGCAGCTACTCCAAGTTCGGAACCATTTCCAGTTAAGCTACCAGAAAAACCTACTTCTAGAGTTTTCTCTTGGCACCCAGAAAGAAGAAACACTAAAGATACTAATAGAAATACCTTTGAAATTTTCAAAACAAATCAGCCTCCTTTAAAAATATATATCGCGTAAATTACTATATAATTAATATACCCTAGATGAATGTGAATACGCGATATTAATTTGATGAATTTGATAGATATTAGGGTAATAAAAGTTTATCAGGAAGTGAGGTGTCGATACATGAAAAAAATAGGTTTTAAGAGTAGCATAAGTATAAAAATAACATTTATGACCTTGACTGCAATAGTTGTAGCAATAATAGTACTAGGAGCAATAATGTATAGTAGCGTTAGAACCTTAAATGATAATACTCTTGAAATTATAGAAGATGAGGTTCTAGACCTTAGTCATGAATACTACGGAAATTATATAGAGTCAATAGAAGAAAATATAAAAAACTATATAGAAGGAGTAAACAAAGAATTACTCATATTGAAACAACTTACAGAAGAATTTATCTACAGCGAAGAGTTTGAAAATGTAGATATTGAAAACTTGATTTTTAGTGGAGATTGGTATCAAAATGAAGATTCTGAATCAACGGCAGTATTTGTTCAAGGATATTTGCTAGATAATGATAATAAAATAAAGGAAGAGCCGTTGAAACTTTTGCAGAGTACAAAATTTTTAAATCATGTGTTGCCATCGTTTAGCGATAATGGATTTGAAAAAATACAAGTTTATTTTCAAGGCGGAAAAGAGCGAGCGATAGTTAGAATGGCACCGTGGTCAAATATTGGAGAAAACGTGTTTAGTGTATATCCAGAACTAAATGATGTTCCTATTTGGGACACTTTTAATCCAGGGCTCATAGAGGACTGGGAACATAAAAAACAAATCAATGGTGAAGAAAACATTGATTATGGAAGAGTTACTGCGCCTGTTCAAGATGGGGTGACTGGAGAAATAGTTCTTACATATACTCAACCTATTTTTGAAAAAAATCAAAATAAGGTTAAAGGAGTAGTAAGTACAGATGTGTCAATAGAAGAGATTGTTTCAGAGATTGAAAAAGTTAAATTAGGTTCTAATGGTTTCGCGTTTTTAATGCAATCTAATGGAAACGTATTTGCTTTAGCAGATAGAGGAGCCGAGATATTAGGCCTTGGCAATGTAAGTGATAGTACGATAAATAGAGATGAAGGATATTCGATTTTGGAGCGATATATATCACAGAGTGAATATTATTCGGTGAAGGAATTGTATTCAGAAATATTAAAGGAGAATAGAGAAATTACTTTAGAGATAAATGGTGAACGATATATAGTATTCAAGGAACCCATGAAGATATATAGAAGCTGGACTTCTAATGATGGTTTTTTTGATGAATATTGGTATTTGTCATTTGTCATACCCGAAAAAGAATTGTATAGTGTTTACTTCAAGACTGAAGAAGAAGCTATGACGCAAATGAATGATGCCATAACTAAACTTAGTGTTTATATGGCTATGATAATTATTACATTGATTTTGGCAATAATAGCTTACAATACTAAGATAACTAGCGGGCTTAGGAAACTTGTAATTGCTACAGATGATATTAGGAATAAAAATTACGAGATTAATTTAAATGTAAGGTCGAGCGATGAAATCGGTCAGCTTGCTAACGCATTTGAAAGCATGGCAAATGAAATAAAACTAAATTTCCAAAAAATGAGTGAACAGAATGAAATACTTGTAAGAGAAATAGACAAGCGTAAGAAAAGAGAGCAGAAAATAGACTACTTGGAAAATTTCGATGTTGCAACTAATCTACCAAATAAGGCGGCACTTATAAATTACTTAAATGAAAGCTCAAAAGATGGTAAAAGTGGTGAGACTCTAGTAGTTATAGGAATCGATGAATTTAGAAAAATAAATGAAGGATATGGTTATGTAATTGGAGATGAATTGATAAAAAAAGTATCTAATAGACTCAAAAATTCAGATTATGGTCAGATTTTGTTTAAACTAAAGGGCGATGAGTTTGGATTAGTATTAAAATCTGAAAATTTTTCTGAATTAATCGATATAATTCAAAAAATACGTTTAGAATTAATGGAACCTTATCAAGTAAAAGACAGATATTTGACAATAACTACGAGTATGGGAGTTAGTTCTTTCCCATATGATACTGATAATATAAGTGATTTATATAAATTTGCACTGACTGCAATGTCTCATACAAAAGAGGTAAATAAAGGTGGATACGAGTTCTATAGTAAGGATATGAATATAAGAGCAAGAAATAGGTTGGAAATGATAGCTTCTTTAGACCAGGCTATAGCAGAAAGTGAGTTTAGTTTAGTATATCAGCCTATAGTTGATTTAGAATCCGAAAAATGGGAAGGCGTAGAAACGCTAATTCGGTGGAATCATCCATCACAGGGATTGATAAGACCAGATGAGTTTATACCGCTCGCTGAAGAAACTAAGAAAATAATAGAAATTGGTAAATGGGTTTTAATAAAATCATTAGAAGATTTAAAAAGGTTGCATGATTCAGGTTTTTGGATAGATTTGAGTGTAAACGTTTCTGTAGTGCAGTTGGTTGAAAAATCTTTCATAGATGACCTTATGGATATTGTAAAAAAATCAAAGATACCACCACAATGCATACATCTTGAGGTTACAGAAAGTAGTTTTATAGAAGACAAAAATGCAGTTAAAGAGATATTAAATAGATTGAAAGAGTATGGGTTATCAATTTTGATAGATGATTTTGGAACGGGCTATTCTTCACTTAGTTATTTGAAAGATTTACCAATATCAAAGCTAAAGATAGATAAGGGATTTGTTATAGATTTGGATGTTAAAGAGAATCAGGAAATAGTAAATACTATAATTGGATTGTCTCAAAATTTAAAATTTGGTTTGATAGCAGAAGGAATAGAAACTAAAGAGCAGAGACAATATCTTTTAGATCATGGATGTAAGCTCGGACAAGGGTATTATTATAGCAAACCAGTAGATATAGAAACTATTGAGGAAATGTTAAAAAAGTAAAAAAATTATGAAAAAACGATAATTATTGAATAAAATGCTTAAAAATGGGAATCCACATGGTGGGTTCTTTTTTTTGTTAAACGAAAAACAAACATATTTAAGAAAGGGGTAGAATGAGATTCGAGATGAGATAGTAAAGGAAGGTGTAAGATGGTTCAGCAAAATATGTGCTTGAGAACAGAGAAAGCTAGCTTTTATTCTAATTTTTTTGAAGGTATAGATTATGAGCTTTATAAATATTTCGGCGCCCATAAGAAAAAATATAAGGGTATAGAAGGCATTGAATTTTTAGTTTGGGCTCCGAATGCTGAGAAGATAGAGGTAGTAGGAGATTTTAACTTTTGGTATGGAAGAGATTTCTGCATGAAAAAAATTGACAAAAGAGGGATTTGGCAGCTATTTGTTGGAGGTTTAAAAGGTGGAGATTTTTATAAATACAAGATAAAAACAAAAAAAGGTAACTATATTTATAAAGCAGACCCTTTTGCATTTTGTGCTGAAAAGCGTCCTAATACTGCATCTAAGATTTATGATTTAACCAATAAACATTGGAAAGATAAATGGTGGATGCAAAATAGAATGCAAAGAAGACCTTACAATAAACCAATAAATATATATGAATTACATTTAGGTTCTTGGAAGGTGGAAAATGATGATTTGATAAGTTTTAGTAATTTAAAAGATAAATTAATTCCATATGTTGCTGATATGGGATACACACATATTGAAATTATGCCTATAATGGAGCATCCATTTGATGGTTCATGGGGGTATCAGGCAACAGGCTATTATGCTATTACATCCAGGTATGGAACACCAGAGGATTTTAAGAATTTTGTTGAGGAGTGCCATTTGTTTGGAATAGGAGTTATACTTGATTGGGTTCCAGGTCATTTTTGTAATGACGAGCATGGTCTTAAAAAATTTGATGGCGGAAGTGTATATGAGCCGTCTAGAAGAGAGTGTGCTGAAAATGAGCAGTGGGGAACGACATATTTTGATTTCTCAAAAAGAGAGGTTAGAAATTTTTTATTGTCAAATGCACACTATTGGTTAAGCGAATACCATGTAGATGGTTTGAGAGTAGATGCAGTTGCATGTATGCTATATCTAGATTATGGAAAAGAATTAAATAGTGTTCTAAATGAATTTGGTACACATGAAAATAGAGGTGCAATTGAATTTTTTAGAGAGTTAAGCGAGCTTTTGTACAGAGAATTTCCAAATATGCTATTGATAGCAGAGGAATCTACTACATGGCCACTTGTAACGGCACCTACTTATGAGGGAGGTCTTGGTTTTAATTTCAAATGGAATATGGGGTGGATGAATGATGTACTTAAATACATGTCTATTTCACCAGAAAATAGAAAGTATGAGCATAATTTAATGACATTTTCTATGACATATGCTTTTTCTGAAAATTTTATACTCCCATTTTCACATGATGAAGTTGTTCATGGAAAAAAATCTATGTTAGACAAAATGCCTGGAACATATTGGGAAAAATTTGCGAATTTAAGACTTTTATATGGGTTTATGATGGGGCATCCAGGCAAGAAACTTAATTTTATGGGTAATGAATTTGGACAATTCATAGAATGGGATGAAAAGAGAGAATTAGACTGGTTTTTATTGAACTATGACAAACATAGAGAGTTAAAAGAGTATGTAAAAAAGCTTAATAGATTTTACTTAAAAGAAGGTGCATTTTTTGAAAGAGATCAGTCCTTTGAGGGATTTGAATGGTTAGAAGTCAATAATGCAGAGGATAGTGTTTTTGCGTTTAGAAGAATAGATAGTTCCGGTCACGAAGTGATTGTGGTATCGAATTTTACGCAAGCAGTACATAATACGTATAAGATAGGAATTCCACATCAAAAAAATTACAGAGAAGTTTTAAATAGTGATTGGCAATTATTCGGAGGCTCAGATATCAAAAATGAAGAGTTGATAGAGTCAAAAAACGAATATTACAATGGCTTCTATCATTGTATAGAAATGAAAATACCTCCACTAGCAACTATTTACCTCAAAGAAGAAAGAAGAGATAAGAAGAGAAAGGGATTAAAAAAAAGAAAGCTAAGAGGTGAGCGTATTGAAAAAACAAAAAAAAGAAATCATAGCAATGATATTAGCAGGAGGTCAAGGTACTCGTCTTAAGTCAATTACGGCAAATATAGCTAAGCCAGCCGTTACATTTGCAGGAAAGTATAGAATAATAGACTTTGCTTTAAGTAATTGTTCTAATTCAGATATAGATACAGTAGGAATATTGACTCAATATGAGCCACTTACACTTAGTGATCATATAGGAATCGGAACATCTTGGGATTTAGAAGGTGGAGTAAAGATATTGCCACCGTATAAAAGAAAAGATGGTGGAGGTCAATTTTACAAAGGAACTGCAAATGCAATTTACGAAAATATTCCATTTATAGACAATTATGATCCCGAATATGTATTAGTACTATCTGGAGATCATATATACAATATGGATTATAGTAAAATGCTTGATTTTCATAAAGCAAAGAATGCAGATGTCACAATATCAGTTCTTGAAGTACCTTGGGAAGAGGCAAGTAGATTTGGAATAATGGCGATAGACGATGAAAATAATGTCATAGAATTCCAGGAAAAACCTAAGGAACCTAAGAGTAATTTGGCATCTATGGGGATATATTTATTTAACTGGAAAGTTCTCAGAGATAAATTAATAGAAGATGAGAACGAATTAAATTCTAGTAATGATTTTGGAAAAAATATAATGCCTAAATTGGTAAAGGAAGACTATAAATTTTCAGCTTATGAATTTGATGGATATTGGAAAGACGTTGGAACAGTTGAAAGTTTATGGGAAGCGAATATGGATTTATTAAGAGAAGATAGAGCGTTTGATTTATATGATGCCCACTGGAGAAACTATTCAGTAAATCCAAATAGCCCACCGCAATATGTTGCAGCAACTGGTGTAGTTGAAAATTCATTGTTGAATGAAGGCTGTGTAATAGAGGGCGAAGTAAAAAAATCAGTTATTTCTCCAGATGTATATGTTGGCCCCGATGCAAAAGTTGAAGGTTCTATAATAATGCATGGAGCAAAAATCGAAGATGGAGCAGAAGTTTACAAAACGATAGTTTTAGAAGGCGCAATTGTAAGAAGCGGAGAAGTAATTGGAGATAGGGATGATAATTATATAGATGTTTTTGAAGGTAATTTTGGGGGTGGATGCAATGAATGATGTAATGAGCATAATAAATTTGTCAGATCCAGAAGATAGGATTAAGGAAATGACCATGACGAGGACAACAGCTTCATTGCCTATATTGGGAAGATATAGAGTTATAGATTTTATGCTTAGCAATATAACAAATAGTGGTATAAAAAATGTTTCTATTTACACATATGGAAAAACAAGGTCATTAACACAACACTTAGGTAGTGGTAAACATTGGGGATTAGATAGAAAACGAGATGGGCTCTATTTATTCCATCCAGATAGGGTTTTTGAAAATAATATGCCTATTAGAGGAGATCTTGAAAATTTCATAAACCATTTAGATTATTTAAAGTATTCATCTCAAAAATACGTTGTGATGTCAAGAAGTTATATGATTTGCAACATTGATTTAAGACCAGTGGTAGAGGCTCATAAGAAAAACGGAGCGGACATGACTGTTGTGTATAAATCATTAGAAAATAATGTTGGAAGATTTATGGGGTGTGATACTCTAAAAGTTGATAATAATCAAAATGTTATAAGTATGGGTAAAAGCATGGGGAAAGAACGTTACTACAATATATCACTCGAAATGTATGTGATGGAGAGAGAGAAACTTATTGAAATAATAGAAAAATCAGTACAACATGGAGATGCCAATTTTTTGAAGGAAGCTATAATTAACCGAATGGGTGAGCTAAAAGTAAAGGGATATCCATTTAAAGGGTATTTATCTTGCGTGAATTCTATAGAGAATTATTACAATACAAATAAGGATTTATTAAGCATAGCGAATGCAAATGACTTATTTGGGAGAAATGGAAAGATATATAC
>JAOAQY010000162.1 GCA_025210965.1 Tissierellales bacterium | reverse complement strand
TTTAAATCCAACAGTATTAACATTTGCTATATTGTTACCAATTACATCCATTTTAGACTGGTGAATTCTTAGACCAGAAACACCAGAATACATAGATCTCATCATAATACATGACCTCCTCTAGTCATGCTGTATTCGAACCATCTATCAGTCAAGTCCGAGTTAGCCCCCTTTCGGTCCAGCTAAATTATCACAGCACCATCTATATTAGTAAATACATTTTCTTTTAGTTGCTCTTTGTTCACAGTCGTTATAACTAGATTATTTTTAATATTTGTTATCAATGCTACTTTATCCATTAAAATCAAAGCTGTTTGAACACCCTTATCTCTTGCTCTATCTACTGCATTTTCTATGTTTTTGACATCTTGATCTGAAAAATTAATGTTTCTAGATTCAATCCTATCTTGTGCATGTTTAGAAAATTTTATTTTCCCTCCATTTGTTTGAACCTTATTTAATATGGATTCAAAACTCTCACCACTCGATATTTTTTTGTCTCTAATATTAATTTGTTTCGTTTTCCTAACTATACTCGCAGCATTTAAAGAACCTGCTATTTGCTTCATTTTTAAATCATCCACAATTACTCACCCTCTTTAAGGCTTTCTTGAATTGATTCTAAACCTTCTTTAACAGTCTTTTGAAAACTCGCTGTATCAGCCTGCATTTTCGCCAATACATCTGCTATCTTTGTAATTCCTTCATTCATCTTCTCAGAGTTTTCTGCTGAAGATGCCGTCAAGCTTTGAATTTCTTCCACTGTAGTAAATTGAGCCATTTGTGCCAAGAAGTCTTGATTCTCAACAGGGCTCATAGGGTCTTGATTCTTAAGCTGTGCAACCATCATTTGCAAAAATGCATCTTTGTTTTTTGAAACATCCTCTCGCCTTTGCTCAGATGCTGTCTTTTTTTTATCTTGGCTTTGAGGCTGTGTATATTTCGTTATATCTTGTATTAATTCTGACATATCGCACCTCCTACGCTATAGTATTCATCTTAGAAAACAAATCGCCAAAATCTGAATTGTCTTTTTCATCATGTTCTTCTTTACTTTGTCGTTTTTGTTCTCTTTCTTGTTTGTTATTCTCATTCTCTTGATCTAAATAATTTGCATTTTGAGTCTCTTCTTGACTAACCACCTTAAATTCCTTTACTTCATATCCTTGCTGCTCTAAATGATTTTTCAATACACTAAGATGCTTCTCTAAAATTTCTTTTACTTCATTATTTTCTGCCAATAACTCCGTAGATAAACTTCCTTTTTCAAGAGAAATTTTTAAATTAACCTCTCCTAATGCTTCTGGTTTTAACTTCATCCTAACAGTTTGAGTTCCACTTTTCAGTCTCATTTTATTCATATGTTCCGAAATCTGCTTTATCAAGTCTTCATCCGCAATCTTCTTGTCCGAAACTTTAAATGATGTTTTTTCTAAACTAAACTCCGAATCATTTGCCATTGATTTAGTTCCTATTGCATCTGTCTTAAATGAATCACTTTGCTTTTCATTAGATTCTTTTCCAGCATTTTCATTATCATTATTATCTTTGTTTTCCATTGATGCTCTAGAAATGCCTTCTTCATTCTGCAAGCTATGACTATCAATATCTCCATTATTTTGAAGTGCACTATTTCCTTTGCTTTCAGCTAATTGATTGTTCTTCTGAGATAAAAACTCTATTTGTTTAGCAATCGTTTTAACGCCAGTTTTTATATTATCTTTGCCCTCAACACTTGCCTTCAATTCAATCAACATATCTTTTATCTCATTTTTCATGTTATTTTTATCGACATCAATAACTTCCTTTACAAAACCTTCAAGTGCTGACTTCATATTCACAACTTCTTCTAATTCGTTACTTAATTTCAAAACACTTTCACTAATTTTCTCAGATGAATTATCATTAGTCTTTACAATTTTATCAACTAATTCCTGCAATTTACCAATTAAATCTTCTAATTTTTGGATATTTCTTGATACATTATCAAAAATAGCTTTATCGCTCTGGCTAGATATTGTTTCTTCACTGCTAAGCTCTCCGCTATTTTTTAATACCTCTTCTGTCGCAAGTACATCTCCTACCATTTGATTCGTATTTCCTTGATTTAATTCATTAGCATCAATGTCGATATTTTCAATTAAAACAACCAATTCATCAATCGTTTCATTCAATTCATCAACTATTTCTGAAGCTTCATCTCCAAGTTTTTCAATTTCACTTTCTTCTTTGGTCTCAGATGTTTTATCATTATAATTAACTATTTCTGAAGTTTCATCTTTCATAGAATTAATTTTTTTGACAGCTCCACTATTGATTGCATTCATTTTGTCATAAACATCTTTATGCAAACCCGCTTTATCATGCTGAAATTTAGAAGCTTTTTCTTCATTTCCAGCATTTTTGTTCATCGTTTTTCTGAGATAATTATCAAAATTCACTTGAGAATCAGAATGTTTAGAATTTCCTTTAAAAGACTTTTCTAGCAAACCTACACCTTGTTGTCTTGTTAGATTTATCAATTCCATTTTCACTAATCACCTCCTTAATCTGTAATTTATTATTCAATGACTACTTCTATTGAATAGCTAACTTTCGAGTAAGCTCTGTAGCTTTTCTAGTATCTAACTGATTTATAATTTCAGAAACTTTTGTTTTTCCCAATTTGTCGAGTATATCTAATATTATTTTTTCATCAGTTAGTTCTATTCCTTCTATGCCATTCATGTCAAAATATTCTAAGCGTTGGTCATTAATCATCATCTTTTCAACAATCTTAACAACCTCAGCAGTAGTCATCCTATTATATATATCGGCCAATTCCTGTATTTTTTTATCATATTCTTGTAAATAATCCAAAGTTTTTTCCAGATTTTCTGCGATTTTATTAGAATCACTTGTCAATTTTTCCCTTTTGCTTATCGATTCAAGTAAATTTTTCTTAAATTCCTCATCTGAAACATTTTTGAGCACTTCCGAGCTTTTTGTCAATGATAAGTTCGAATAAATAACTGCCAAATCTTCAACTGGATAAAATTCTGCAGAACCAATTTCTGATAGTGTAGTATCTAAATCCTTTACTTCAAAAACATTTGCCTTATTCATCAGGTTATCATCTTTAGATTTCATATCGTATAGTATAGTTCTTAAAGCATTCTTATATGGTCTATCTATTTTATTCATTATTTCAACCTGATCTGCCGGATTCATAAAATACATCCAATAAGCAACCTTTTGATTATCTATTTGCTTTAAAAGAGTTACCAATTCATCAATAGCACCTGCATCAAGATAATTTTCTTTAATAAACTTCATAGCATAATAGTCATCAAGAGCAGTTACTTGTTCAACTCTCGTTTTAAGTTCCTCAGCTTTTGACTGATCTATTTCTTTATAAATTTCCTCCAATGTGTCATTTCTAAGATCTATAACTTGAACTTTACTTATTATATTATCTGTTTTTCTTGAAGACTTCTCTCTCATAGCCTGAACTATATTGTAATATAATTCTTCATCGCTATTTTTAACATTCGCTAGCTTTTCAGCTGCTTGTTCGGGGTCTAATGTGAGATAATAATCAGATACTACCATAACCTTTTCTTTTAATTCCTCTAATTTTTCAACATCATTTCTCCCAATATTGTTAAATGGTGCTGGCATTTGTCTCAATATTTTAGTAGCACTTTTATTAAAATCTTCATTCAAATTATATAACGCAAAAAACACTCCTATTGGTATAATAATTGTCACCATAAGCAAAGTAATAATTAATTTCCCAATTTTAAGTGGTTTTTTCTCTTTTTTCTCTTTTTCTTCAACTGGATTTTGATTTTCTTGTTCAGCTTGACTCATACAATATTCAACTCCCTAATATCAATTTTCTTTATTCGAAAAACTAACAATAGAATCAATTAACTTCTCTTCTTCTTTTTTTAATTCATAATCATAATTTAGCTTATCTTTTTCCTTTATCTTTTCCAATACACGCTCTTCTTGAACTGCCTTTATATACTCAATCTTGCATTTCTCTAACTCTTCATTTGCCCTATCAATTTCTTTTTTATAATAGTCTATTTTTCTATCCAAAACACTAAAAAAAGAAGAGAAGTTCTGAAGCAATCTCACATTTAATTTTGCTCTCGCCTCTTCATTTCTCTTTTTTAACAGCTCAAGTTTTTCATTTCTTGCACTTTCTAACAGCTCTTCTTTTTCTCGCACAACACGATTCGCCTCAAGAACAGCCATTTTCTTCTCTTTGACTATTTGTCGCCTATAATTCAATATTTTTTCAAGTTTGAAGACAAATTTCTTCATTATCTAATCACACTTTCCAAAATTTTCCGAGTTTCTTCAAATGAAATCTTATCCATTATACCCTGTTTTAAAAACGATTCTATCATCTCTATATGATCTATGGATTTGTCAATCTTAGGATTAGAACCCTTTTTATAAGCCCCGATATTAATTAAATCTTCCGCATCTCGATATGTCGCCATCAAATCCTTCATTGTATTAGCCGCACTAACATGTTCTTTTTCACATATATTATTCATTACACGACTTATACTAGCCAGTATATCTATAGCTGGATAATGATTCTTATGGGCTAAGTCACGCGACAATACTATATGACCATCTAATATACCTCTAACAGTATCGGTTATAGGTTCATTCATATCATCTCCATCTACCAATACCGTGTAAAGAGCCGTAATGCTGCCCTTATCCGATGTTCCTGTTCTCTCCAACAATTTTGGCAATACAGAAAATACGGATGGTGTGAACCCTCGAGTTACAGGCGGCTCACCTATTGCTAGCCCTATCTCTCTCTGTGCCATAGAAAATCTAGTAAGAGAATCCATCAATAACAACACATCCTCCCCCTGATCTCTAAAATACTCGGCTATTGCGGTAGCCAGCTCTGCGCCTTTTTTTCTAACAAGAGCAGGTTGATCTGATGTAGCAACAACTACAACTGATTGTGCAAGTCCTTCTTCTTTCAAATCATTTTCTATAAACTCTCTAACTTCACGCCCACGCTCCCCAATAAGACCTATTACATTTACGCTAGAAAGAGCATTTCTTGCAATCATTCCAAGTAGTGTACTTTTTCCAACACCACTACCTGCAAATATACCCATCCTCTGACCTTTACCGCAAGTTAGTAATCCATCTAAAGCTCTAACACCTAGTGGCAATACCTCGTCAATTCTTTTTCTAGCGAGAGGATTAGGTGGCGTATTGGAAACACTATAAAAATTACCAGTAAATAATGGACCTTTGCCATCTATTGGGTTCCCTAATCCGTCAAGTATACGCCCTTTTAATTGTTCTCCAACTTCAACCAAAAAACCATGACCTAGTGCCACAACTCTACTACCTGGACCAATTCCTTCCATCTCTCCAAGTGGCATTAACAATATTCTATCATCTCTAAATCCAACAACTTCAGCATCTATAGGTTCTTTAGATGCTATCGGATAAATCTGGCACACCTCTCCTACTTTTGCAATTGGTCCAATAGATTCAATAGTTAACCCAGTAATCTTTGAAACCTTTCCCATATATTTTAGGGTTCTTGCTTCTCTTATTCCATCAATATATTTTCCCACATTAATTTTATCCATCATTACCTCACTCATTTTGTAGCAAGTTCATCACCAATTCTTTAATCTGATCTAATTGCATTCTTACAGATGCATCTACACTCCCTTTTTCACTGTCAATTACACAATCACCTTTTGTTAATGAAAAATCTGTTTTAATATCCATATTATCTATTAATGGAAACATAGCAAGTATCCTGCTTCTCGATATCTCTAAAACATCATAATCATCTTCTGAAACTCTTATGGTTATGGACGTACAATAACCTATACTCTCTATAGCATTTTTAACTATATCTAATATAATATCTTCTTCTTCCAATTGTCTATTAAAGATTTTATCAATAACACCAATCGCCAAGTTTACAAAATCAGACTCAGCATCTCTAAGTGCTTTTTCACGCATTTCCCAATATTGCTTTTTATAATCATTAGCTTCATCAATCAACTCATCTGAGTTTTTTTTCCCCTCTTCATAACCTGATTGATATCCTTCTTCATATCCATTATTTCTACTCTCTTCAAGCACTTCTTGACTCTTTTGGTAAGCCTGTTCTAAAAGTTCATCCCTTTCAACCTCTGCTTTTTGAACAATTGCTTGGCTTTCATCCTCTGCCTCTGATTTTTTGTTGTCACAATATTCCTCTGCCTTCTCTTTTTTCAGCCGAATTTCTTCTTCTAACACTTCAATTTCTTCTTTTAGATAATCAATTCTTCTTTTAGCCTCTTGTACATGATCTATCGAATTTTTATCATCATTTTCTTTTTTTCTTTCAATCTCTCGAACATAGTTTGATTTAATCAGTTTAGACAACGACCTCATCTCCTCCTCGAGAAATAATTATTTCGCCTTCATCCTCTAATTTTCTAATTGTATTTACTATATTTTGTTGAGCTTCTTCAATATCTTTAACCCTAACTGGTCCCATAAATTCCATATCTTCTTTGATCATCTCTACTAAACGTTTAGACATATTGCCAAAGATAACATCTTTGACTTCGTCACTAGCACTTTTAAGTGCAATAGACCACTGACTATTGTCAATTTCTCGAATAAATCTTTGTACAGAACGTCCATCAAGAGATACGATATCCTCAAATACGAACATTCTACGTTTAATTTCTTCTGAAAGCTCAGCATCATTAGATTCTAATTCATCCATAATATGTTTTTCTGTTCCTCTATCAACTGCATTTAATATGTTTACTATAGAATCTAGGCCACCAGCGCTCGTGTAATCTTGCGAAACCATTGTAGAGAATTTGCTTTCTAATACAGATTCTACTTCTTTTATAATTTCAGGAGAGGTTCTGTCCATAGTAGCAATTCTCTTAGCAACTTCCCCCTGTTTATCCGCTGATAAACTTGATAATATTTGACCAGCCTGAGATGGAGATAAATAAGCTAATATGAGCGCTATTGTTTGTGGATGCTCATTCTGTATATAATTGAGTATTTGACTAGGATCAGTTTTTCTAATAAATTCAAATGGCTTAACTTGCAATGAAGTTGTCAATTTATTGATAATATCAACAGCTTTTTGTGATCCCAATGCTCTTTCGAGTACGTCTTTCGCATAATTAATACCACCCTCAGAAATATATTCCTGAGCTATACACATTTGATAAAATTCTTCTAATATATATTCTTTTACCTCTGGTGAAACCATTCTCATATTTGCAATTTCAAGTGTTAATTCCTCTATTTCATCATCGCTGAGATGTTTAAATATCTCAGCCGATTTTTGAGGGCCTAATGAAATCATCAAAACTGCAGCTTTTTGTCTTCCGGTAAATTCCATATTTTCTGTCATTCAATCACCTTCTATTCTTCACTCATCCAAGTACGCAACAATGCAGCAACTGCTTCTGGTTTTTTGTCAATGAAATTATCAATCTGAACCTTGTACTCAGATTTTTCGCCTTCATAGTCAATCTCTTCAACATCAGATGTTTCTTCCAACCCTTCAGCAAGAAAGTCTGTAATATTTTCTTCTTCTTCTTGTTTAGCACCTCTTCTTCTAACTATAACTATTACAAGCACAATTATAAGTAATGCCGCAATAGCAAGTACTGCATATATCCATACTGGAATGCTAGTAGTTTCTACAGTAGTAGTTTCTGTATCTGTTGCAAATTTACCCGTACTTATCTTTACTTTTTCAACAGCAACTCCTGCAGTATTTCCAACAAGTCCTGCTAATTCTTTTTTCCTATCATCGGTCATGCTACCATCTATCAATGCATCTTCATTTATAACCACTGCAATAGTAATGTCTTTTACATTTCCCGCATTTTCTATTATTCTAGTATTAATCTCGTTTAATTCATAAGTAATAAGTTTGTGCGCTTTACTTTTATTGTACGCATTCTCGTCTCCCGTTACGTAATCTGTAACGTCTTCTGTATTAGGTTCTGTTCCTACTACATTTGCACTTGTCGCATTCACAGTTGATTCTTGCAAATCTTCCATATTTCTAATAAGTCCCTCATTAGAACCTTCAACTGGAGGCTGAAATACCTTACTATCTATCGTTTTACTATCAAAATCCAACGTAACATGTGTCAATACATCAACATTTCCACGTCCATATAGATTTTCTAAGAACGTTTTTAAACTTCGATTTAATTGTAATTGAATAACGCTTTGCATTTTAAGCTGATCACTTGCATCTATCGTTTCACTAAGCATTTCGTCATAATATCTACCATATTGATCTGATACTGCAACATTTTCAGACTCTAAATTCTGAAATGCCCCTGCAACTAAATTCTGTATCGCAGTTACCTTCTCTTGCTTTAATGCATCTTCTTCGCTTAATGTTACAAATACTGATGCTGTCCCTGTTCCTTGATTCAAAAACGTAGTGTCATTTGGAACGTCAATATTTACAACAGCTTTGTCAATACCTTCAATATCACCAATTATTCCCTGCAATTGATTTGTTTTAGCTATTTGCAACTTGTTTTTGGTAACATATTCAGTTTCTGCCCAGTTTGTATTGTCAAAAACCGATGAAATATCGTAATCATCTTTTGGTAAACCTAAGCCAGCCAATTGAATTTTAACTTTGTTGACCTGCTCTGTAGGTACTAATATCGTCGTTGTGTTATTATCCTCATATGTCCAGTTCACTCCCAATGAAGTCAATTGTTCTGTAATTTCAGATGCATCCTTCATTGACAAACCTTGGTACAGTATTGAATAATTTACTCTAGTCATCATTATTATTGCAATAGTTATAATTGCGACAATAACCCCCGCAACTACACCCATTTTTATTTTTTTAGATTTTTCTGTGTTCTCCCAAAACTCGGTTAACTGAGTTCGTAGTTTGGACAAAAATTCGCCCACATCATCACCCCATTTACGTCTTTATGATCTATACTTGTAACCTCATGATTTCCTTATAAGCCTCAATAATTTTACCATGAACTTTTAAAGTAAATTGTAACGCTATATCAGCTTTTTCAGAAGCTATCATTGGATCATGTAAATTGTCTATATTTCCTAGTGATAATGCTTCTTTTGCCTTTATATCTTCTTTCTGTAATGTGTTAACTTCCGAAAGAACCTTATCTAAAACATCAGAAAAAGTGACATTTGAACCTGCCACTTTTTTTATCGTTTCCGACGGTTTAGTTTCAGTGCCTCCAATTATTTTATTAATTGAATTTATCATAATTTCCTCCACTAGCGAATAATATCAAGTGCCTTTAAGCACATGTTTTTCGAAGTATTCATTGCTGTTATATTTGCTTCGTAACTTCTAGACGCTGTAATCATATCAACCATCTCTTTTATCGTATTAACATTTGGTTTAAGCACATACCCTTCTTCGTCTGCATCTGGATGTCCTGGTTCATATACCCTATTAAAAGGTGATTTATCCTCAACAATCTTACTTATCTTTACTCCCGAACCTAACGATTTAGTATCACCATCAATTGCCTTTTCAAGCATTTCTTCAAAGTTAACTTTTTCTTCAAATGCAACCATCTGTCTTCTATACGGTCCGCCATTAGCTGTTCTTGTAACATCTGCGTTAGAAATATTCTTAGAAATAATATCCATCCTAGTTCTTTCAGCTGTTAATCCCGATGCGCTTATATTAAAAGCATCAAATGCTCCCATAACTAACGTCCTCCTTCATCAATTATCATTTTCCACTTTTTAAATTCCTTGCTAGTTTGTCCAATAAGTGAATTATACGTAATATAATTTTTAGTAAGTTCTGCCATTTCAGTATCTGCATTCACATTATTTCCATCTCTTCTAGTCGAATATCCACCCTCTACTTCTACCTGAAACTCATCCTTAGCATCTTCCTTACTAACCATTCCAGAATCTTTGATTTTAAATCCCGAACTATCATCCATTTCTTTCTTTAACACACTTTGAAAATCAACATCTTTTCGCTTATATCCAGGTGTGTTAACGTTAGATAAGTTATGATTTAATACTTTATTTCTCTTCCACGCTCCATCTAAAGCACGATTCATAAGTTCTACTCTATCAAAAGATATTCCTAATAGATTTCGGCCCATCCATATCGCCTCCTAAATCTCTTTATTCTATTTTATATGATTTCGACTCATTTTAAAAGTATTAATAACACTCTACACTAAATTAATCGGCAAAATTCTGCACTTTCTTTAAAAAAAGAGGAAAGATTTATAAATCTTTCCTCTTTAAATATTAATAATTCTATTCAAATTTTTACTTGACGATATTTAGCTCTGCTAATAAATACTCATTTAATATTCTAATATACGTACCCTTCATTCCGAGTGACCTAGATTCTATAACACCTGCACTTTCAAACTTTCTAAGTGCATTTACTATAACTGAACGAGTTATACCTACTCTGTCCGCAATTTTACTTGCAACTAACAAACCTTCCTCGCCTTCAAGTTCCTTCAAAATATGCTCAATAGCTTCTAATTCCGAATACGATAATGTACCAATAGCGATTTGAACTATTGCTTTTTTTCTAACTTCTTCTTCTAATTCATCATTTTTAGCTCTAATAATTTCCATTCCAACTATAGTAGCACTATACTCACAAAGCACTAAATCATCTTCTGTAAACTTCTTATCTTTTCTATTAAGAACTAAAGTTCCTAATCTGTCTTTAGCACTGTGGATTGGAATAATAGTCATAGTAGCACACTCATCATTGCAAAGAGCTAACAATTCAGGCGCATTTTCACTGCTTAAGTTTTCTTTAGTTTCTTTGATCTTTAATAATTTTTCATTATACTCTGCATCCAATCGCATATCATCATCTGTAACCGCAACTATTAATTGTTCTTGATCAACCGATGCTCCTAGTATCTTACCTCTTCTACTAGTAATATATACTTCAGACCCTAATATTTCTCCAAGCGTACGGCTCAAATCCTCAAACGATACAGGATTATTACCGCTATCCTGTAATATTTTATTCAGCCTTCTTGTCTTAGTCAATAATGATTCACTCATATGTTACCTCCCAAAATTCTTTACTCTATTTCCTTAATTTCTTCTTGATGACCGCACACTGTACATCTCAAGTAATTTTTTCCTTTTCGCCTTTTCACCACTGTTAACTCACCACAAACTGGACATTTTTCAGTATGTGGGCGATCCCATGAAACAAAATCACATTCTGGATATTGATCACAACCATAGAATGTTCTTCCTTTCTTAGATCTTTTTTCAATAATTTCACCCTTTTCACATTTAGGGCATGTTACACCAATCTTAACTATAATTGGTTTTGTATTTCTACATTCTGGATATCCTGGACAAGCTAAAAACTCACCAAATCGGCCTCTTTTTTTAACCATATTGCGCCCACACTTTTCACAAATTTCATCTGTTTCTTCATCTTTTATCTCAATTTGACTAATTTCTTCTTCAGCAATTTTCAAATCTTTTTCAAAATCCTTATAGAAAGCACCTATTACTTCTTGCCAAGCAAAAGATCCTTCTTCTATTCTATCAAGATCAGCCTCCATTTGCGCTGTAAAATCTTTATCCATAATTTTTTTAAAGTACTGCTCTAATATCTCAGTTACAATGAATCCTAAATCCGTTGGATAGAACTGCTTTGTTTCAAGATAAACATAACGCCTAGCTAAAATAGTAGCTACTGTAGGAGCATATGTACTCGGTCTTCCTATACCAAGTTCCTCCATAGTTTTTACCAAAGAAGCCTCTGAATAACGAGCCGGCGGCTTAGTGAAATGTTGTTTGCCTTCAAGCTCGTCACACTTCATTTTATCGCCTTCACCAACTTTAGGCATTTTAAATTTATATGCAGTATTTTTTTTATCATAAACTTCCATAAAACCTTTAAATGAAAGTCTTGAACCACTAGTCTTAAATATATGATCATTCGAATTGAGAGCTATAGTAACAGTCTCAACCTCAGCTGGTGCCATTTGAGATGCAACAAACCTTTGCCAAATAAGGCTATAAAGTCTATATTGCTCTCTACTAAGCGACTCTTTTATTTTATCAGGCTCCAATTCAACCTTTGAAGGTCTTATAGCCTCATGAGCATCTTGAACTGATTTTTTCTTCTTGCCATACTTCTGTTTTCCACAATAATATTTTTCATCAAAATTTTGTGCTATATAATCTGCAACTGCATCTAATGCTTCTTCTGATATACGAACAGAATCCGTTCTGATATAAGTAATCAAACCGATTGTTCCCTCACCCTTTATATCTATACCTTCATACAATTGCTGCGCAATTCTCATAGTCTTCTTTGTAGAAAAACCAATCTTTTTTGCAGCGTCCTGTTGTAATGAACTCGTAGTATATGGTGGTACAGGTTTTTTCTGTTTCGTTGTAGTTTTTATTTGATCTACAAAAAAAGCATCTCTATCAATCTCAGCTAATAAATTATTAGTTTCTTCTTCGTTTTTCAGTTCAATTTTTTCTATCTTCTTGCCAATCTTTTTCCCAGAATACTTCGCTTCAATCTTAACTCTAGCTTTAGAAAATTTACCTTCTATTGACCAGTACTCATCTGGAATAAAATCTTCTATTTCTCTTTCTCTATCACAAATCAACTTTGTCGTAACCGATTGAACCCTACCAGCACTAAGTCCCTTTGAAACTTTCTTCCAAAGTAAAGGACTTATAGAATAACCTACTAACCTATCTAGTATCCTTCTAGCTTGCTGAGCATCAACCAAATCCTGATTGATTTTCCTAGGATTTTTAACTGCGTTTTTGACCGCATTTTTCGTTATTTCATTGAATTCAATGCGATTAGCCTCTGTAGAAGACAGTCCTAATGCAGCAGCTAAATGCCATGATATTGCTTCCCCTTCACGGTCGGGGTCAGTTGCAAGATATACTCGGTCTACTTTTTTAGCTTCTTTCTTCAATTCAGCTAATACAGGACCTTTTCCTCTAATAGTAATATACCTTGGTTCAAAATTATTCTCTACATCTATACCAATCTTGCTTTTAGGCAAATCTCTAATATGACCTACCGATGATTTTACTTTATAATTTTTTCCTAAAAATTTTCCTATAGTCTTAGCCTTTGCTGGTGACTCCACTATTACTAAACTCTTAGCCAATATTTGCACCTCCGAATTTTGTGTATTTGGCATCTTATAATGTTTTTTTCTTTCAATTGTTTTCTTCAAAGGCTTATAATCTATCGTAAAAACACTAATGTTTTCTAATATACATTAATTCCTCAATTGAAATATATTTCTTGGCAACCTCATTATAATACCCTTTATTTCTAAAAGAGTCAATATTGAATTTAATTTTGATGCTTCAAAATTAGTCTCGTAGCCTATTGCATCAAAGTGAATTGGTCCATTCTCAAGCAAATTGTAAACAATTTTTTCTGATTCTGATAGCACTGGTAGCTTACAATCTTTAGGATTAGAATCAAATACTCCGTATAAATTTTCCAATACATCTTTACACTCTGTAACCATTATAGCCCCTTCTTTAATAAGTTGATTTGTCCCTTGGCTATATAGACTATTAACATTTCCAGGTAATACTAAAACGTCTTTTCCTTGTTTCAAAGCATAATCCACTGTAATCAACGTACCACTTTTCTTTTTTGCCTCTACGACAAAAACCGCATCAGACAAACCACTTATAATTCTATTTCTTTGCGGAAAATTCGATGCTTTTGGCTCCATTCCAAGTGGATATTCTGAAATCAGCGCTCCAGATTCTTCAATTTGACTATATAATTTTTCATTACATTTTGGATAAACTCTATCCAGCCCATTTCCCAATACTGCATAAGTTATTTGATTTGCTTCTAATGCTCCTTTATGTGCTATAGCATCTATACCCTTCGCCAAACCACTTACTATACAAACTCCTGCTTTTGCAATTTCTCTCGAATACTTCTCTGCAGCCCAACGCCCATAGTAACTTGCCTTTCTAGGCCCTACTATCGCAAGAGATTTATCTACTTCTTGAATATTTCCCTTGTAATAAAGTACACATGGTGATTGGGGAATATCTCTAAGTTTTTTGGGAAATTTGTCATCGCAATTAACAACCACTGAAACTCCTTCATGTTCTAATTTCTCAAAATAATCGAAATTTATACTGTTCTTTTTATAAGAATAAATTTTCCTAAGTATATCACGCTTTCGCTTAGGTAAAACATTCAATGGTATATCCTTTTCACTAGAATGCCAAAATTCATCTAGTGAACCAAAATACTGCTTCAAAAACAATATAGTTTGAGGACCTACTCCTCGTAAACTCGTTAACCAAATGATTATATCTCGCTCATTCACAGCGTTCATCTCCATTTTTGAGAATATTCATAATATTCTAGAGCCAACGACAATTTATATTATAAGTCTAAACTAGCTCTATGTAAACCTTTTTCATAAAATTCATTCAAATTTTAATTCAATCAATGATATTTTCTATCTAATTGTCTATACTGTAACGCCTCAGCTATATGCGTTTCATTTATCTCTTTGCTTCTTTCCAAATCAGCTATCGTTCTAGATATTTTAAGTATATTATTGTATCCCCTAGCGCTCAACTTCATCCTTTCAAATGCCATCTCAAGCATCTTCTTCGCATTATTATCTAAAACACAATATTTTTCAATATTCTTGCCCTGAAGCTCCGAATTAGAATATATCCCATCTTCTTTGTACCTTTCTCTTTGAATGTTTCTAGCAGCTTCTACTCTAGATCTAATTTCACTAGAGCTCTCCTCTTTCGCATGATTTTGTAAATCCGATATATTTACACATGATACATCAACTTGTATGTCCATGCGATCTAAAAATGGTCCACTCAACTTATTAATATATCTATCTATTTCCGCACTAGTACATGTGCATTCATGTCTTGGATCCCCGTAATACCCACATTTACAAGGATTTGCTGCAGCTAGCATTATCTCAGAACATGGATAAGTATAACTCCCCTGAACTCTACTTATGGTGACAACTCCATCTTCTAATGGTTGTCTTAATGCCTCTAATGTCGCTCTATTAAATTCTGGAAGTTCATCCAAAAACAATACTCCAAGATGTGCAAGAGAAACTTCTCCAGGCATTGGTTTTATACCGCCTCCAACTAGTGCAGTTTTTGAAATAGTATGATGTGGAGCCCTAAATTGCCTTGACCTTATGAGACACCCATTCTTAAGCAAACCTGCAACGCTATGGATTTTAGTAACTTCTAAAGCCTCTTCAAAACTTAAACTTGGTAATATTGAAGGAAACCTTTGCGCTATCATACTTTTTCCCGAGCCTGGTGGTCCGATCATAAGCATATTATGTGCTCCAGCAGCTGCAATTTCAGCTGCTCTTTTAACTTGTTTTTGTCCCTTCACATCCGAAAAATCTAGCACAGTTTTTTCTTGATTAAATACAATTTTTTCATTCAAATATGGCTTTTTATTCAAATCTCCATTAAACCATTCTACAACCTGCCTTAGCTCATTAAACTCATAAACATAGACATCCTTTATTGCCGAACACTCGTCTTTATTTGAGCTAGGAACAATAAACTTCTTATACCCCAATTGTTTCATTGCTATAATCATAGGAAGTGCACCATCTATCCTATTTATCCCACCATCTAATGAAATTTCTCCTAAAATACATATTTCATTTAAATTTTCTGCTTTTTTTATTTCTCCCATAGCTGCTAGCAACGCTATAGCTATAGGCAAATCCAATTGAGACCCCTCCTTCCTAAGATTTGCTGGCGATAGATTTACCGTAACCTTTTTTATTGGAAAATCATATCCTGAATTAGAAATCGCAGTTCTAACTCTTTCTTTAGATTCACGAATAGAAATATCCGGCAATCCTACCACTATAAATCCTGGCAATCCTCTTGACAAATCAACCTCCACTTCGACTATATTCCCTTCTAGTCCATGAAGTACACATGATTTAACTTTTGATAACATGATTATTACCTCGATTCTCTACAAATTAAAAAGCATTTACTATATGTCGTATGGCTGTTTTATTCTGTTCGTACTTTATTATTTCAATAACATCGAATCTAGGTTGCTTATTCTTCCATTGACCCATTTGCCAATATATATTCGCAACCTGTCTAATATTCTTTTGCTTTTTTGGTGTTACTGCTTCAACTGGCCATCCTTTATCACAGTCCCATCTCATCTTCACTTCAACAAAAACTATAAATTCGCCATGTAACATTATCAAATCAACTTCTCCAAACTTAACCCAATAATTCATGTCTAATAATTCATATCCCTTATCAGATAAATATTTGATAGCTATTCTTTCTCCATGAGCTCCCTTTGATCTATTATTCAAATTCACGATCTAATTGATAAACAAATGCCAATATCCCTGCAACGGCTTCAAACATATCAGATGGAATTTCACTAGCTATCTCCACATTAAATAGCGACTCGGCAACTTCCTTATTTTCAACAACATTTACCTTTGCATCCTCAGCCGTTTTTATTATTCGCTCTGCAACATACCCCTTACCTTTAGCTAACACTTTTGGCGCAGAATCTTCATCCGGTATATATCTAAGCGCTATGGCTTTTTTTTCCTTACTCATACTCTAAAATCAACTCCTTCCAATTTAGTAACTTCCAATAAATTTTTAAGGGCAGACTCATTTTTGCTAATTGCATACTCAATTTTCAAATTTTCATAAATTGTATCATTCAATAAGCTCATAAGTTTTTTTTGCATTGATTTAATATAATTGATAATCTTTTTTTCTTCTCCGATAAATCTAATTGCTAAACTCGAATCATTTTGATAACACAAAATTTTTATCTTCCCTAGATTTTCAGTATTTAAGTCAAGTAAAACTGTATGCTGGTCTCTAATATTCTTAAATTTATTTTTCCTATAATATAATTGTCCTGATATTTTATCTTCTATATTTATGGGAATCACTGAAATATTCAAATTAGCTTCCAAAGTTGATTTGATCTTCAGTATTTTATCAAATTTGTCAGAAATTCGAGATTCTTCTTTGTCTTCTAACCCCTCTATTTTTGATTCTAAGGACTCTTTCCGTTCAACTATGGCTTTGCTCAATTCTTCTTTTAAATCGGTATATGACTGCAAATTATTCATCTTGTTCCCAAACAGCAACTGAATAACACTTTGACTTTCTCCTTTTGCTATACCAATTTTAGTAATTATATCAATAATTGATTTTAGTTCAACTCGCTGAAAATCATTATCTTTAGAATTTTCTGATAACAACTCATGCAAAAAAGAGCTCTCATCAAGTTGGATAAGAGCCCTAAAATTCTCCAAAGATAAAGGCAATTTCAGCTTTTTCAGTATCAATCCATATAAATTTAATTTTTCCTGTGGTTTACTTAAATCTTGCTTAATGCTTTCTAATTCTAATTTAAAATTTTTGTCAAGTTCTACTAACTCAATTTTTTCACTTTCAGCAATTTTAGTAGAACCTAATTCTAAATTATCCGCAGACTGGCTAAACACATTTTCTTTTAGTTCACTCATTTCACTAATTTCAACGTTATTATTCGTATTAAAAGTTAATTCCACTTGATTAGAAGGCAATTTAACATATTCTATACTAATATTATCATCTATAGTATCAGAAATAAACTTTGTCGCATTTTTTACTTGAATGATTTCATCTTTTGAAAATTCAAACCCAAGATTCTTTGCTAAATCTATTATTTCATTCTCTCGACCCTTCGAATCAAGTATACTACCGTAATTCATTTTTTTCAAGTCTGTTAATAGCGATTTTGTCAAAACTTTTGCATCATTTTCCGGTGCTTTATTATATTTACCATTTTCTACATTTTCAACTTCAATTTTTTCTATTTTAGTTAATTCATTTTTCCCACTAACCAAAAATTTAAATTCATTACCAATCTCTAAGTTTTCTTCATCACTTAAATTACCCTTTAAATAAAAAGATTTATCACCATCATCCGTCTTTACTATTATTTCATCTGACTTTATGTCTAGTAAAATTCCTGTAATCCATTTTTTCAAATTTGTCTTAATATTTTCAGGTTTTATATTTCCATTATCAATACTAAGCTTCATATCATCACCTATTTCTCTGGAAATTCTAATGTTATCCTTCCTATAATAGCTCTCCTAAACTCATCTAGTATTATATGGGCTATTCTCGTATAATCAATTTCTCTTGATTTCATTATACAACCACGTTTCCTTGCTATAATCTCCATAGTATCTAAACCATTATCTACATTTACTTCCACTTTATATCTTTCTTCTAAATACATTGGGTCTATCAATATAAGTCTCTCTATCAATCTTAGTGCAAGCGTTTCAGTATCCATAATTTCATCTCTTATAGCACCCGTAAACGCAAGATGTTTTGCAACCTCCTCGTCTTCAAATTTAGGCCACAAAATCCCTGGAGTATCAAGTAATTCTAAGTTATTAGCTAGTTTAACCCATTGTTTACCCTTTGTAACTCCTGGTCTATTTCCAGTTTGAGTACTTTTACGCTTTGCTAATGCATTGATTATCGTAGATTTCCCTGCATTTGGAATACCAACTATCATTATCCTAATTGGACGATTAACTATTCCTTTTTCTAATTGCTTAGCTCTCTTATCACCCATAGCTTTTTCAGTAACTTGTATTAATTTTTTTACACTTTTGGTTTTATTTTGTTCCATAAAAAGTGTTGGGTATCCTTGCTTCTCAAAGTATCTTTTCCAAGCAGCATTTCCTGTTTCAGAAGCTAAATCAGCCTTATTCATTATAATAACACGCGGTTTGCTCTGAACTAGTTGATCTATTTCAGGATTTCTACTACTTACAGGTATTCTTGCATCAATTACTTCATAAACTATATCGACCAATTTTAGGTTTTTCTGGATCAATTCTCTTGTTTTTTTCATATGACCTGGAAACCAGTTAATATTCATACGCTCACTCCTTCTCAATACATTAAACATCTAAAGACATCTTATTGCCTTCACAAATTTATTGTAAAATCCATTTTAAAAAAATAATGGGACTGATTTCAGCCCCATCATCTCTTTAGTAGTTAGTTTTAGCTTTAACTCTAGCACTCTTACCTGTTCTTTCACGTAAGTAGTGAAGTCTAGCTCTTCTTACTTTACCTTCACGTACTACTTTCATCTTTTCGATTTTTGGTGAATGAACTGGGAATACTCTTTCAACACCTACGCCATAAGAAATTCTTCTTACTGTAAATGTCTCTCTAGCTCCTGTTCCTTGACGTTTGATTACTGTTCCTTCAAACATCTGAACTCTTTCTCTGTTACCTTCTTTGATGTGGTAGTATACTTGAACTGTATCTCCAACATTAAATTCAATAACCTCTCTTAACTGCTCTTGTTCAATCATTTTAATTAAATCCATTTATATTTCCTCCTTCTCGATTCGATGTTCTTACCCGTCAGGCAGAGGAACACACGGAATGAATACCTCAAAAATTATAACATTTAAAAAGAAATATTGCAAGTTATTTTTTTATACCATAGCCTTTTTCCTTCAAGTACTTAATATCGTTTTTTGTTAAATCATATTTTTCAATCATATCTGGTCTATTCTTTGCCGTTATTTCTAGAGATTTTTCATGTCTCCACTTATCAACATTTGCATGATGACCCGATAATAGCACTTCTGGTACTTCTTCTCCCTCAAACACTCTAGGTCTTGTATAATGTGGATATTCAAGCAATCCTTTGTAATGTGAATCTTCCTCATACGATTCCTGTTTTCCTAACGCATCTGGCAATAGTCTAACAATTGTATCAACTAAAGCCATTGCAGGAATTTCACCTCCAGTAAGAACGTAATCACCTATTGATATCTCTTCATCTACATAATTATCAATAAATCTCTGATCTATCCCTTCGTAATGTCCACAAATTATAATTAAGTGATTATCCTCTGCTAGTTCATTTGATTTTTTTTGGTTCAAGACACTCCCTTTAGGACTCATATATATCACTCTAGCATCTTCATACCCCTCTATACTTTTCAGTGCTCTAGCTATAGGTTCTGGCTTTATAACCATACCTGCCCCTCCACCAAAAGGATAATCATCAACCCTATTGTGTTTATCTTCAGAAAATATTCTAAAATCAATTGCCTCTATTTCAACCAAATCTTTCTCTATTGCTCTCTTTATTATACTTTCCTGTAATACTCCATCAAACATTCGGGGAAATAATGTTAATATATCAATCTTCATTATTATATCATCCCCTCTATAACGCTAACTCTTAATACCTTTTCTTCTTCATCAATTTCTTCAATAAAAGCTTCTACAAATGGTATCATCCATTCTTTTTCATCTTTATTTACCACCAACACTTCTTGCGAACTAGAACCTATACTATTAATTACTTCTCCTAAATTTTCATCATTACTATTATTTATAACTGCAAATCCAATTACCTCTCTAGCAGATAGCCCTTCTTCTTCCTCTACTTTTGAATCTTGCTTATCTATAAATATCCCTTGATTTTTTAGTTTTTTTATTTGGTCTATGTGATTATAATTTTTGAGTTTAATTGTAACCATATTCTTATACTCCGAAATTTTTTCAATAACAAGATCTTCAAATACTCCCTCTATGAATATTTTATCACCAATTTCTAAATAAAATATTTCGTCATTCTCTGGAAATACTTTAAATTCTCCTTTTAACCCTTTTGCGCTTGAAATACTACCAATTTTAACAAGTTCTCTCATCATCATCACTCCAACCATTATGTACTTTATCAAAATATAACTACAAAAAAAGGGACTAGATTAGTCTAATCCCTATATAATTTCCACAACAACTCTTTTTTTATCTTTAATCGCTGCTGCTTTAACTACAGTTCTAATTGCTTTTGCTATTTTGCCTTGTTTTCCAATGACTTTTCCCATATCGTCAGAAGCTACTTTCAACTCAATAATTGTTGTATTAGTTCCTTGAACTTCGTTAACAACTACTTCATCTGGATTGTCTACTAAAGACTTTGCAATCACTTCTACTAATTCTTTCATCATATTCAACTCCTCAAAAGCAATAGTGGTAGAACTTACATCAAAACCTACTCAGTAATTCCGTTGCCTTTGAACAACTTGTTAACTGTTTCTGTTGGTTTTGCACCGTTAGCTAACCATTTTTTAGCTTTTTCATCATCAATTTTAACTACTTTTGGTTCTGAAACTGGATTGTAGTATCCAATCTCTTCGATGAATTTACCATCTCTAGGAGCTCTAGAGTCAGCTACAACTACTCTATAGAAAGGTTTCTTTTTAGAACCCATTCTTTTTAATCTGATTTTAACTGCCATATTGTTTCACCTCCTTTACTATTGTTATTTATCTAAATGGATTTAATCCAAATTTACCCTTTTTACCTTTTTTCTTCATCATTTTTTCCATGCCAGCAAATTGTTTCATCATCTTCTTTGTCTCTTTAAATTGCTTAAGTAATCTATTTACATCTTGAACCTTCATTCCACTGCCTCGTGCAATTCTCTTTCTTCTGCTAGCATCTATTATTTCTGGATTAGCTCGTTCTTGTTTTGTCATTGACAATATAATAGCCTCAACTCTTGAAATCTCTTTATCATCAACATTTAAATTCTTTAATTGCTTGGAGTTTACTCCTGGCAACATTCCAATAATATCAGTAAGCGAACCCATTTTTTTCATTTGTTGCATTTGATCTAGAAAATCATCAAATGTAAAACTCTGATCTTTTATCTTTTGTTCTAGTTCTAATGCCTTTTTCTCATCATAATTTGCCTGAGCTTTCTCTATAAGACTTAGCATATCTCCCATACCAAGTATTCTAGAAGCCATTCTATCTGGATAAAAAACTTCGAGAGCAGACTCATCTAATTTCTCACCAACACCAATAAATTTTATAGGGCTCCCTGTAACTTCCCTTATAGAAAGTGCAGCACCACCACGTGCATCACCATCTAGCTTCGACAATATCGTACCGGTTATAGACAGTCTATCATTAAACGTCTGAGCAACCGAAACGGCATCTTGACCAGTCATAGCATCTACAACCAGAAGTATTTCACATGGATTAACCGAAGCTTTTATTTCTTCAAGTTCTTCCATTAAATTATCATCTATATGCAATCGACCAGCAGTATCCACAATAACCAAATCATTATTGTTTTCTTTTGCCTGAGCAATACCTTCTGCTGCTATTTTTACTGGGCTTTCTTTATCACCCATTGAAAATACAGGCACTCCAACTTTTTCACCAACTACCTGCAATTGTTTTATCGCAGCTGGTCTATAAACATCACACGCAACTAACAGCGGTCTTTTTCCTTTTTTCTTCAAAAGACTTGCAAGCTTACCTGAAGCAGTAGTTTTACCAGCTCCTTGTAAACCACATAGCATTATAACTGCCGGTTTTCCAGACAACTCTAACTTGCTCTCTGTCTCTCCCATTAGTTTTGTTAGTTCTTCATTAACAATCTTTATAACCTGTTGTCCAGGAGTTAAACTTTCCATAACCTCTGAACCTATTGATCTTTCTTTAACTGTTTTAATAAATTGTTTAACTACCTTAAAGTTAACATCAGCCTCAAGCAAAGCAAGTTTTACTTCCCTCATTGCATCGCTAACGTCTTTCTCAGTCAACTTCCCTTTACCTTTTAGTTTATTCAAGCTATTTTGAAGCTTTTCTGCTAAATTCTCAAATACCATTATTTATCCTCCTGATTATTCTCTAATATACCCTTAGCTAGGGAAATAATCAGCTCTAAGGTTTCATGATATATTCCCGAATCCAATCCTTCAACATGAATCTTATTAGCCAATTCTAGAATCTGTTCTGCTCGTTTCTTATTTCCTTCAAACTTAGCTATCAATCCTAGTTTGGTTTCATATTCATAAAGGCCTTTTTCAGAGCGCTTTAACATATCATGAACAGCTTGTCTACTGATCTGTAAATTTTCACCGATCTCACTTAGCGATAAGTCCTCTAAGTAATATAGTTCAATAACTCTCTGTTGCTTTGAACTCAAAAGATTACCATAGAAATCATATAACATTGCTATTTCAACGAATTTTTCATACATAATTTATCGCCTCGACTGTAAAGTAATTGACTTGACTCAATAGATTTTATATTAATTCTACTAATTTGTCAAGCCTTTTTCTTTACATCTTCACTATTTTTTAAGAAAACATAGCATCTACAAAATCTTTCGGATTGAAATCCTGCAAATCATCGATTCCCTCTCCTACTCCAACAAGTTTTACGGGTACAGATAATTCTGACTGTACAGCTAGCACAACTCCACCTTTAGCCGTCCCATCAAGTTTAGTCAAAGCTATTCCAGATATATTGCATGCCTCTTTAAACGTTTTCGCTTGTATTACTGCATTTTGGCCCGTAGTCGCATCTACTACAAGTAGTACTTCTCTAGTTGCATTTGGATACTCTCTTTCCACTATTCTAAATATTTTATTAAGCTCATTCATCAAATTTTTCTTATTGTGAAGTCTACCTGCTGTATCACAAATTAAAACATCAGATTTTCTAGCCTTGGCAGCTTGAATACCATCAAATATAACAGCCGCTGGATCAGCACCTTCCGTATGGGCAACTATATCTACTTCTGCTCTATTTGCCCATTCTGTTAATTGCTCAATTGCTGCTGCTCTAAACGTATCACCTGCTGCAAGTAAAACACTTTTCCCTTCATTCTTAAGTCTAGCAGCTACCTTTCCTATCGTTGTTGTCTTTCCAACACCATTTACACCAACCACTAATATAATTGCTGGCGATGGTTCTAAATTCAACTTATTACCTAACTCTGACTCAGTTAATATTTCAGAAATTTCTTCTTTGAGAATTGCTCTAATTTCAGTTGCTTCTGTTAACTTTCTCGCTTTAACCTTAGCTCTCAAATCGTCAATAATTCTCATAGTTGTAGGTACTCCAACATCTGCCATTATCAAAATTTCTTCTATTTCCTCAAATAACTCCTCATCAATTTTCCCATAACCACTAAGTATATTATCAATTTGTGATGTTATGCTCTTTCTTGTTTTCTCTAATCCTTTTACAAGCTTCGCAAAAAATCCCATTTTTTTCTTAGGTTTATTTTCTTCCTCAGCTCTACGCTCTTCTTCAGCCTTACGTTCTTCTTCAGCCTTACGTTCTTCTTCAGCCTTGCGCTCTTCTTCGGCCTTGCGTGCTTCTTCAGCCTTGCGCTCTTCCTCAGCCTTGCGCTTTTCCTCGGCTTCGCGTGCTTCTTCAGCCTTACGCTCTTCTTCGGCTTTACGCTCCTCTTCGTTTTCTACATCATCTTCACTTTTTGTTTTTTCTACATTTATCTCTTCTATATTTTCTTCTTCTTTTCTTTTTTTTCCCTTTTTAAACCACGAAAAAATCCCCACTTAGTTTTCTCCTCCTATTTTAATTATTGTATAAAATGATTTATAGACTCCTCTGTCAATTTCACAGAAACTATTTTACTTACACCTTTCTCTTCCATTGTAACACCATATAAAGAATCAACAGCTTCCATAGTTCCCTTCCTATGTGTTATTACTATAAATTGTGTTTGATCCGCATAATGATTCAAATAATCTGCAAACCTACATACATTTGCATCATCTAATGCCGCCTCAATCTCGTCAAGTATACAAAATGGACTTGGCTTCATTTTCAATATAGCAAATAACAAAGCTATTGCAGTCAATGCTTTTTCTCCTCCTGAAAGCAACAATATACTTTGAAGTTTCTTTCCTGGAGGCTGTGCTATTATATCTATGCCACTTAGCAATATGTCTTCTTCCTCAGAAATTACAATATCTGCTTTTCCTCCTCCAAATAATTGTAAAAAAATCTCAGAAAAATTCTTTCGTATAACCTCTAGATTATCTTTAAACTGAATTCTCATCTGAACTTCCATTTCTTCAATAACCTGTTCAAGTGAATTTTTTGCCTCTATCAAATCATGTTCCTGCTCTTTGAGGAAATCATACCTTTCCTTCACTTCTTTATACTTCTCTATCGATTCTAAGTTTATGCTTCCTAATGCTTTTATTTTATTTTTGAGTTTTTTCACTTCATCATCTAATTTTAAATCATCAAATTCTTCCAGTTCAATTTTTTTCAAATCTTCAATTCTGATTTCATAATCCTCAAAAAGCTTATCTTCCATAGCATTTAATTTTAAATCTTTCTTTTCAAGCTCTATTTGCAGCTTATGTCTCTTGTTCTGATTGTTTTCTAACTCTGATTTTATATTTTCAATTTCTTTTTCAATAAATGCTAACTTATCTTTCAAATCATCTTTTATATTCTTTACATCAACTATCTTTTGATTTTGAGCATCTAAATTATTTCTTTGATCTTCTTTTTCAGATTTTATTTTTGTTAGCAATTCCTCATTTTCACTTCTATTGTTCCCGCATTTTTGAATCAATTTTGCTCGCTCTAATTCTTGTAATTTACTCTTTTCTATTCTACTGTATATTTGATTTAATTCATTTTTTCTACTAGTTACCTTTTCAGCACATGAAGCTACCCTAATCTTCAGCTCACTAATTTCGTGCTCCAATAAATTTTCACTTTTTAAAAGTTCGCCTATGTGAATGTCTAAAGCTGTCATTGATTCTTCAATCTTTTCTTTTTGAACTCTTATTCTTTCAGCCTCATTTTTCATAGATTCTAATTGTCTCAAAGAATTATCTTTTTCATCATGAATTCCACCGAGTTCACTTGAAAACTGATTTATCCGGTTAATCTGATCTTTTAACTTCTCATCTATATGTTTCTTATGATTTTCGAGTTTCTGCAATAAAAGTACTTTTTCATTTTTTAACTTACTTAAATCATCAACTATAATTTTCTGTTCTTCAAGTTGCTCTACAGCCAAATGATATTCATCTCTTAGTAAATCATACCTGTCTCTAGCTTTTTTTATGTCAATTTTTAATAAATCAAGTTCTCTATTTCTTCCAAGCAAACCCGCTTGTTTTTTGTTATTTATACTACCACCAGTAATAGACCCTCCAGGGTTTAAAATATCTCCCTCAAGCGTAACTAGTTTGAACTTATAACCAGTTTGTTTTGCAAAATTTAGAGCATCGTCTATTTTTTCAAAAACGATAACTCGTCCCAGTATATATTCTATTACACTCTTGTATTTATCATCATAATCAATTAATTCAGAGGCAATTCCCATAAATCCATTAGCTCTTTTAAGTCTATCCTCTAACTGAACTTTTTTCCCTTTCATTGCATCAAGTGGCATAAATGTAACTCTTCCAAGTCTATTCTTTTTTATTTCAGCCAATATACTTTTAGCTGATTTCTCAGTCTCTGTAACTAAGTTTTGGAGAGCACCACCGATAGACATTTCTATTGCTGTCTCATATTTTTCTGGCACTTGAATAAGGTCTGCAACGACACCTTCAAAACCTACTTTTAAATTTTCATTATTATCTAAATAATCCAGTGTCTTTTTTACACTCAAAAAGTACCCTTCATGCCTATTTTTCATTTCATTAAGTATTTTGTATTTCGACTTAAGCGAATCAAATTTTCGTTCTGTTTCTCTTATTGAATCACTTTTTTTAATTAATTCATTCTCAAGTTTGTTTTTAGAAAAAACTATTTGTTCTCTCTTTTCTTCTACTTCATCTAAGTTCTTTTTTTCTATGGAGAATTCATCATCTATCTTATCGAAATCATCACTTAATTGTTTTTGATTCTCTTTTTCAGATTTCATCTTATTCTCTAAATCATCTATTCTCGATTGTATATTAGCTTCAAAATTTCTATATGAAGTTTCTCTAGTTTCTATAGCCGTTAAATCATTTAAAAATTTAACATACTGGGTACTCATTTCATTTTTTTGAGTAGTTTTTGAATCCAAATCTTCCTTTATTTCTTTTAGCTTCTCTTCTTTACTTAAAATATCCTCATAACATAGTTTCTTCTCATCTTCAAATGAATCTATTTGTACTTCAAGGTTGGATATATCTGCTTTATCTGCCTCACTATTTTTTTCACTATCTTCATTTTCAATTTTATATCTTTGCAAATCTCTATTGGCTACTGCAATTTTCTCATTTATAAGCTCTATCAAACCTTCTTTTTTTTGAAGTTGCTCTTTTGTTTCTGCTATTTGATCATTTAGGCCTTCTATAACGACCTCTAATTGTTGTTTTTCTAAATCATCATTTGCATAAATTTCATGCTTTTCTTTTTCTCTTTCTTGAAGTTCTCTACGTATATTTTCTATATCGTTTAATTTATCAAATATCTCTTCTTTATTTTTTTCTATTTTGATATAGTTTTTCTTATAATGTGATAATTCTTTATCTCTCAACTGTTCCTTATATTTGATATATTTTTCAGCTTTGATTGATTGTTTTTCTAATGGTTCTACTTGTTTTTCCAATTCAAAAATAATGTCTCTAGCTCTCAAAAGATTCTCATCAGTTCTATTTAATTTTCGCTCTGCATTGGTTTTTCTACTCTTGTACTTTACTATACCTGCAGCCTCTTCAAACAATTTTCTTCGATCTTCAGGTTTTGTACTTAGTATTTCATCAATTTTGCCCTGTCCAATTATAGAATAACCATCTGTACCTATTCCGGTATCCATAAACAATTCTTTTATGTCCTTAAGCCTGCATGCAGTTTTGTTTAAATAATACTCACTATCACCAGACCTAAACACTCGCCTAGTAACCATAACTTCTCGGTATTCTAAAGGAAATTTTCCATCACTATTGTCCAAAATCATAGTAATTTCAGAATAATTAAGTGGTTTTCTCTTATCTGTTCCATTAAATATTATATCTTCCATCTTACTACCGCGAAGTGATTTCGCACTTTGCTCACCTAATACCCATTTAATAGCATCAGATATATTACTCTTTCCACTTCCATTTGGACCCACTATTCCCGTTATTCCTGTTTCAAAATCTATTTTAGTTTTATCTGCAAAGGATTTAAATCCTTTTAGTTCTAATCTTTTTAAATTCAACTACGCCACCCTCTAAGGTTCTGTATTTTTCTGCTACTTTTTTACAATATTTAGATAAATCTAGTATTTTTCGTTGTACTTCACCATACATATCTTCCAATACTAACTCTATAAAATCTTCATTACTTCTTTTAGGCTCAAATCGCATAAATCCACATATATACTCTTTATACCTAATTACATTACTTTTGTTCTGTCCAACTACAAATGATATCAAAGATTGTGGAACATTAAATTCAGCATTTTTATATTCGTTTCCATCTAATACACTTTCTATATAATCCCCATATAGAGATGATAATACCAAGCTCCTAAATGCCGGATGAAATGGCCCTGCAACCACATCATTTCCCCAAGATATTCCGTCGGTTGGCTGTAGACCCATTCTGATAATGTTTATATCTCTTGACTCAAATAAAATATACGCTATTTTGCAAAATTCAACAGCTTTTTCAACAGACAATGGAGTATACTCGTCATTTTCATACAGCTCTTTTAATCTAGTTCCCTTTATAACAAGTGTAGGATATAAACGAACAAAATCAGGTGATAAATCAATCACCTGATTGAGTGTTTTTAAATCACTCAAATAATTCGTTTTGTATAGTCCTGGCATAATTTGTATGCCTACTTCAAAACCTGCTATTTTTAATCTTTCCACTGCACCTATAACATCACGGGCATTATGCCCACGATTAGATGCTTTTAAAACTTCATCATCAAGGGACTGTACCCCTAACTCTACAATATCAACTTTGTAAGCTTTAAGTAAATCTATAATGCTACTATCTACTCTATCAGGCCTAGTTGATAATCTTATTTTTTCTACTCTGCCACTTTCTTTATAGTCAAGAGCTACCCTTAATAATAACTTTTGATCTACCTTATCAATTCCCGTAAAAGTTCCACCGAAAAATGAAATTTCTATAGAATACTTATTCGAATCTAATGTTTCTAAATGTTCTTCTATTATATCCTTCGCTTTTTCTGGTGTCATACTAGTACTAACATTCGTTATCTTCTTCTGATTACAAAATATACAGTCATTCGGACAGCCCAGATGTGGCACAAAAATAGGTATTATCTTCGTCTTTTTACTCATTTTTATTATCTAACTCCACAAGTGCATTTTTAGCTGCTTCTTGCTCTGCATCTTTTTTGCTCTTACCTTGTCCTACGCCTAACAATTTGCCTAAATTTGAAACTTCAACTACGAATGTTTTATTGTGATCTGGTCCTTTTGAAGAAACTACCTTGTATCCTATTTCAGCTATACTATTTTTTTGAAGTTCTTCTTGTAAATGTGTTTTATAGTCCCAAAAAAGTTTTCCTTCTAAAGCATCATTTATTACATAGGTCAAGTTCGCAAGTGCAAACTCTTTAGCATTTTGAAATCCACCATCACTATAAATCGCAGCAAGTAAGGCTTCAAATAAATCAGCCAGTATCGATGTTCTTTCTCTACCTCCAGTAAACTCTTCACCTTTACCTAAAAGCAAATATTCCCCTAAATTAATTCTCCTAGATACCGATGCTAGCGATGCTTCACAAACTATAATAGCCCTCAATTTAGTTAATTCTCCCTCAGGCAAATCGTGAAATTTATTAAATAAATAATCACTTATAACAAGACTTAGTACAGAATCTCCTAAAAATTCTAATCTCTCATTAGATTGTATTTTTGTATCCTTTTGTTCATTAACATATGAGCTATGCATAAATGCTGTGTTTAAAACACTTTTTTCATTAAAGCAATACATGATCTTGTTTTCTAATCCTTTTAAATGCTCTAATCTTTCTTCTGACAATTGGTACATGTGTACACCTCCAAGATCGATGATATTGTAAATGCTTCAATCTTTTTAAAGCATCTACAATATCATCCATTTTTATTTCAATGTTTTAATATATTCTACTACACTCTTTATATCCGTCAATTTCTCTACTTGAGTTTCCTCAACTTCTACTTCAAATTCTGTTTCAATCTCCATTATGATTTGAACTACATCTAAAGAATCCGCATCCAAATCTTTTCTAAAATCAGTTGTTAGACTTAATTCTTCAAACTCTTTATCAAATTGATCCGCAACTATTTCTATAATTTTTTGTTCCATATCTAAACTTCCTCCTTTTGCTCCATAGCTTTTATTTGATTACTAATTGCTTCTGTCACATTATTATCTAAATATTGTTTAGCCTGTCTAATAGCGTTTTTTATTGCATTAGAATCTGAACTCCCGTGTGCCTTTATAACACATCCATTAACTCCCAAAAATGGTGCTCCACCATACTCTGTGTAATCCAATTGAGCTTTCATATTTTTCAAATTGCTTTTTAAAAGAAGCGCACCTAATTTTGCCTTGCTTGAAGAATATATTTCATGTTTCAATATTTTAAAGATTGTTTTCGCTAAACCTTCTCCAACCTTTAAAATAGTATTTCCAACAAAGCCATCGCAAACTATTACATCAACGTCCCCATCAAATACATCTCTCATCTCCAAATTACCACTAAAATTAACTGGTGCATTCTCTACTAATCCGTATGCTTCTTTAACTAAAGCATTTCCTTTTCCAGGCTCTTCTCCTATATTTGCAATTCCAACTTTTGGATTTGAATAGTTTAGAACCTTATCAGCATAAATAGAACCCATAATTGCAAATTGCTGCAAATATATTGGTTTAGAATCTACATTTGCTCCAGCATCTATTAGTACAGCTCCTTTTTTTTGAGTTGGTATAACTGGAGCTAAAGCCGGCCTCTTTATACCTTTTATTCTTCCTACAATTATAGTTGCTCCACTTAGTAATGCTCCTGTACTTCCAGAAGAAATTACAGCATCTGCTTCTCCATTCTTAACAAGATAAAGAGCTTTAACCATCGAAGAATCTTTCTTTTTTCTTATAGACATTCCTGCCTTTTCATCATTTGAAATAACATCTGGCGCATGAACAATCTCTATATATTTTTCTTCATAAGTATAATTTTTCAATTCCTCACGAATTTCTTCTTCTCTTCCAACTAATACTAATGTAACATTGTATTCCTTTATAGCATCTACACATGCCTTCACGTTTATTGAGACCCCGTGATCTCCACCCATAACATCAACCGCTATTTTCATTCTATTCACCTCGGTCTTTTATATCTTTGATGGTAAAAAACACCTTCATTTCATTATATCAGCAGGAACCCTAAGACTGCAAATATAAATTGATTTTTATTACCATAATATTTTTAATATAAAATAAAAGATAGTAATTTTCATTACTATCTTTCATCTATTACTAGTCAACTTTTACAACTTCTTTTTCGCCGTAGTAACCACATTCTCCGCATACTCTGTGCGCCAATTTCATTTCATGACATTGTGGGCACTCTACTACGTTAGGCATGCTCAATTTAGAGTTAGCTGATCTTCTCTTATCTCTTCTAGCTTTAGAAGTTTTACGCTTTGGTACTGCCATCCAAAACACCTCCTTATTCAAATAGTTCCTTCAATTTTGCAAATCTTTCATCCACTTGTTCTTTATCACAAGAGCAAGGTCCTTCATTTAGATTTTTACCACAAGTCGGACAAATCCCCTTACAAGACGACTTACAAATCGCCTTCATTGGCATGGAAAAAACGATCGCTTCTTCGACTTGTGTTTCCAAATCAAGTAAAAAATCATCCGCAAGCAGTATGAATTGCTCTAGCTCATCACCTGTCTCTTCCGATTCTTCGGTCAGTACTCTAGTAGACCACTTTGCATGATTTTTTTGCTCAAATTCTCCTAAGCAACGATCACATACATCTGTATAAGTATACTCAAAATCCAAGTTCAAATAGACCTCTTCATCTACTAAATAAAGTTCTCCTGATACTTCAATTGGGTCAATTTTCAGCATCTTTCCACCTATCTTCAACTCATTTATTTCTACTAATTCAGATATTGGTCGCGCTAATTCCTGCGCCTCCAAAAAGTCCTTGATATCAATTGTCATTTTTATCACTCCTAGAATACCGTCACTACTGTATTATAGACATTGTTACTCACTTTGTCAAGTAAATATTTTTACAGTAAAGCAAGTGTGTCTTTAGCAATCATAAGTTCTTCGTTAGTTGGAACTACTAAAAGTTTAACTTTTGAATCTGATTTACTAATTACAGTATCTTTTCCTCTTACGTTATTTGCTTCTGCATCTAATTCTGCACCTAAGAACTCTAAACCTTTACAGATTTCTTCTCTAGCACTAATAGAGTTTTCGCCAAGTCCTGCTGTAAATAATATAGCATCAACTCCGCCCATTGCAGCTGCATATGCTCCAATATATTTTTTAACTCTATAGTAGAATGCATCTAGCGCAAGTGCAGCTCTGTCATTTCCTTTTTCTGCAGCTTCTTCAATATCTCTGAAGTCACTACTAATTCCTGATAATCCTAAAACACCAGATTTTTTATTCATCACGTTGTTGATTCCAGCGATATCCAATCCCTCTTTATCCATTACATAAGTAATTACTGCAGGGTCAACATCTCCACAACGAGTTCCCATGATTAATCCCTCTAATGGAGTGAATCCCATAGAAGTATCTACCGATTTACCATGATCTACTGCTGATAATGATGCACCATTTCCTAAGTGACAAGTTATAAGTTTGATATCTTTTAAGTCTTTACCTAACATTTCTGCCGCTTTTGCTGAAACATACCTATGAGAAGTTCCGTGCATTCCGTAACGTCTAACACCATACTTTTCGTAATACTCATATGGTAATGCATACATATATGCACTTTGTGGCATTGTTTGATGGAATGCTGTGTCAAATACTGCGCTCATTGGTGTTGATGGCATTAATTCTTGACAAGCTTTGATACCAATTATATTAGCTGGATTGTGTAATGGAGCTAAATCAACACAATCTTCAATAGCTGCCATAACTTCGTCGTTAATCAATACTGAATCAGCAAATTTTTCTCCACCATGAACTACACGGTGTCCAACTGCATTTATCTCATCCATTGATTTAATTGCACCATTTTCTGCATCTAACATGCATGATAAAACAACTTCAATAGCTGCTTTGTGATCTTCCATTGGTTTTTCAACAACTACTTTTTCTTTTCCTGTTGTAGTATGAGTTACTCTTGCTCCCTCAATACCAATTCTCTCTGCTAAGCCCTTTGCTAGTACCTCTTCATTTGACATGTCAATTAATTGATACTTTAATGAAGAACTACCACAGTTAATTACGAATACTTTCATGTTTTCCCTCCTAGAATCTCTGCGATTAATCACATAGTCTAATATTTTTTCATAGACTATAACATATCTATATTATTATATTTAGCGCAAAAAATCAATAGCGGTATCGGTTTCATTAAATAAAATTTCTTTTGTTTTTTATATTTATCTATTTTTTTGTTATAATAATACTATATTTAAATAAGAAATTAGAGGAGATTTTATGATTGTTACAGGATTAATAACAGAATACAACCCGTTTCATTTTGGGCATAAATTACACTTGCAAAAAAGTAAAGAAATTGGAAATGCTACACATACTATAGCGGTAATGAGCGGTCAATTTGTACAGCGCGGAGAACCAGCATTAGTCGATAAATGGCATAGAGCAGAAATGGCAGTAGAACAAGGTGTTGATTTAGTTTTAGAACTTCCCACAATATTTGCTTGTCAAAGTGCCGAATATTTTGCTTCTGGAGCTGTTCGGTTGTTAGATTCTCTGAATATAGTTGATAATTTTTGTTTTGGAAGTGAACTAGGTTCATTAGATGACTTGCAGCAAATAGCTGAACTGCTAGTATATCCATCAAATGACTTTTCTAATCAATTGAAATATTATCTTAAACAAGGCTTGTCTTTTCCTGTTGCTAGAAGCAAAGCGCTATTAGATATAAGCAACTCTACTCAATGGGCCGATATTTTAAATAGCTCAAATAATATACTCGGTATAGAATATTTAAAAGGTATACTCAAATACAACTTAAATATCAAGCCTCTTACACTAGAACGAAAAGGTGCTGATTATAATGACACATCCACTGAACATTCTATAGTAAGCGCTACAGCTATAAGAAACACCATAAAAAATAATGGACTCGAATCTTCACTAAGTCTTATTCCAAGTACTTCTTATGAAATTATTAAGCAATTTTATAAAAAATTTGGTAAGTTTAATGATTTAAATAACTATAGCCAGATAGTTTTGTACAACATTTTGCTTAATCATGATTTTTTTAAAAATTTACCAAATTTCGAAATAGGCTTGGATAAAAGATTGTATAAATTTGCTCAAAACTTAACTAGTACATCCGCTCTTGTAGAAAATGTAAAGACAAAAAGATATACATATACTCGTATACAACGTTTTTTACTGCATTCTCTTTTGCATTTGTCAAAAGAAAAACACGATAGCATATTTGACTTTGGTCCAAGCTATATAAGACCATTAGCAACAAATTCCAAAGGTTTAGAACTTTTATCCTACATGAAACAAAAATCAAAACTTCCTATAATATCTAAATTTGCATCATCAATCACTCATACCGAAGCTCCATATCATGAGTCTTTGTCTTTAGATAAAATTGCAAGTGATTTATATTATCTCGGACTATCTAATTCTGAAAACTCAAATACCTCTATAGAATTTACACAATCATTTATCATAAAAAAATAATATAAGAAAGCTACCCTAAATTTAGGGTAGCTTTCTTATATTATTTTTTTATTCTTAAGTTTTAACCTTACAATTAATTAAAATATCAAAAATATTTTTTTATTTTAATTTAAACTTTTTCTATTCTGTTCATTACATAATCTCGTATATTGTCAGGTACCAAATTTGAAATATCACCTTCATATTTAGCAATTTCCTTAACCATACTAGAGCTTACAAAAGAATATCTATTACTCGTCATCAGAAAAAACGTCTCAATATCAGAATCTAAGCAATTATTCATAAGTGCCATCTGAAATTCAAATTCAAAATCCGATAAAGCTCTGAGACCTTTTACTAACACGTTAACATTTCTATCATGCAAATAGTCCACTAGCAATCCCGAAGAATGATCTACCTCTATGTTATCATAGTCCTTCAAACATTCTCTAATCATATTTTGCCTTTCCTCTAAACTAAATAGATATTTCTTAGATGAGTTGTTCATTACAACTACTATTACCTTTTCAAACTTTCTGCTACATCTTTTTATAATATCCAAGTGTCCATATGTAACTGGATCAAAACTTCCTGGGTATACTACTACCATTCCTAATCCTCCTTATTTTTCAAAAATGTTATAATTGTATCACCGTATTTCTTTACCGTCTCTATTTCAAATGACAATTCCATTTCAGTTAGGTCCAAAAACTTCTCGTGTTCAGCAATAATCATCCCACTATCCTTTAATAAGTTTTTTTCATAAATCATTTCAAGTGCTTTTGGCACAAATCCATTTTCATATGGAGGATCTAAAAATATATAATCAAATTTTCTTCTTTTTTGACCCAAAATAGATATAGCTCTAAATACATCATTTTTATAAACCTCTGCATTTTCTTCCAAACCGATATCACTTAAATTTTCTTTAATGATTTTTATACTATTGAAATCTCCATCTACAAAAACAACTTTTTCCGCTCCACGGCTCAAAAATTCAATTCCCATTCCGCCACTTCCTGCAAACAAATCTAAAACCTCACCAATTTCATCAAGTTGTAACTTGTTGAAAATAGCCTGCTTTATTTTATCTGTTGTTGGTCTGGTCTTTAACCCCTTTGGAGCTTTTAATTTTCTCCCACCACATATTCCTGATATGACTCTCATATATCTACTCCTCATCTCTACTCAATAATAATCAAAATGCTAACAAAGACATCAATTAAGTATTATTTTGCTACAATTTTCGCCAAACATATGCTTCACTTTTTTCAAAATAATACTTTCCTCGTCTTTATTTAACTCAACTTTTCCATCTAAAAGATTTTCTACTTCATCTTTAACACATTTCATTATTTTTTGGTCCCTACATAGATTTGCAATCTTAAATTCAGGCAAACCATGTTGCCTAGTACCTATTATCTGTCCAGGACCACGAATTTCCAAATCTTTTTCTGCTATTTCAAATCCATTTGATGAATCAACCATAATTTGCATACGCTTAGCAGATTCTTCTGACTCTGACCCATTTACAAGAATACAATATGATTTATGTTTACCCCTACCTATTCGACCTCTCAATTGATGCAACTGAGCTAAGCCAAATCTTTCTGCATTTTCAATCATCATTATAGTCGCATTTGGCACATCGACCCCAACTTCAATAACAGTAGTCGATACTATAATATCTATATTCCCATTAGAAAATTCACTCATAATATGATTTTTCTCATCCTTCTTCATTTTCCCGTGAAGCAATCCAATATTTCTTCCAATAAAATACCTTTTTACATCATTGTATATCTCTGATGCAGATTGTGCCTCTATAACTTCTGATTCCTCAACTAAAGGGCATACTATGTATGCTTGTCTACCAAGTTCTATTTCTTTCTCAATAAAGCCATATGCATCTTTTCTTTTTTTAGAATTTATAGTATATGTTTTGATTTTTTGTCTTCCTGGAGGAAGCTCATCAATTACAGATAGTTCCAAATCACCATACAGCACTAGTGTAAGAGTTCTAGGTATAGGTGTTGCAGTCATAACAAGAACATCAATATCCCCTGCTTTTGATGATAACATAGCTCTCTGTCTAACACCAAAACGATGCTGTTCATCAGTAATAACCAATCCTAGATTACTAAACTTCACATAATCTTCAAGTAACGCATGTGTTCCTATCACTATCTTTATATCGCCATCTAAAAGTTTCTCATTTAAATTTCTTTTTTCTTTACTTGTCATTGACCCAACTAATAAACCTACTTGATATGAATCTTCCAAATACTTTTGCATTTTCTCATAATGTTGACGCGCTAAAATTTCAGTTGGTGCCATCATAGCCACTTGATAACCATTTAATATAGCTTTTACTATTGCTAAAAAAGCTATAGCCGTTTTTCCAGAACCTACATCTCCTTGAACCAATCGATTCATGGTATACGAAGATTCCATATCAGTTTTTATTTCATCCCATACCCGATTTTGTGCATCAGTAAGCTCAAAACCCAACGCTTTTTTATAAACATCCATATCAACACTATCTTTAAATCGTATTCCCAATTTTCTGTTTTGATTTTTTATAATTTTAAGTCCCATTTCTATTCCAAAAAGTTCTTCAAATATCAATGTCTTCCTTGCCAATTTATACTCGTCTCTTCCTCTTGGGAAATGAAGTTCTTTAAGCGCATTAGGATAAGAAGTTAATTTATACTTATCTCTTATATTTTTAGGTATAATCGACTGAAATTCCAACGAATATCTTTCAAATATCGTTTGATTCCAATTAATCATATCTGTGTTCTTTATTCCTTTAGTCAATCTATATCTCGGAACTATTTTTCCTGTATTTCGCTCTTCCTCATCGCAATGTTCGAATACTACTTGCTGCAATTCAACTCTTCCATATGCTCTCTTAACTTTTCCAGATACACGTAATTTATCACCAATTTCGAATTTCGACTTCAAATAATCTTGATTAAACCAAGTCAAAAACATAACTCCGCTATCGTCCTTAACTGCTAACTTCATTATGCTCATCTTTCGCCTAGGACGTCGTATTTCTGGCAATCTGATAACTTCCACTTCAAAATTTGCATTTTGACCATCAATTACTTCTATTATTTTATTTTTTTTCCTGCGATCAATATACTCTCTAGGCAGATATGTAGCCATGTCTTCTAATGTTTCTATGTTAATCTTTTTTAAAAGTTTCTTTTTTTTATCGCCTATTCCCTTTAATTGATCTACTGAACTATATAGCAAACTCATATTTCTCACCCTTTAAAAAAGATGGTCAAATAAATTGACCATCCCTAATCTCTACTCTACAGAAATCAAATAATAGTAGACAGATTGACCGCCTTCGATTAATTCAATATCGATATCCTCATAGCGTTTCTCAATTTCTTCTATCAACTCTTCCGCCGATTCTCTTTCAACATCTTCACCATAAAAAACAGTTATGATATCAGTGAAATCATCCGCCATGTAATCAATTAACTCTAGTGTTGTCTCTCTCAAGTCTTCACCAACTCTAACGATTTCACCATCGCTGATTCCCATTATATCATTTTCCTTGATTGACAAATCATTTATTTCAGTTTCTCGAACCGCATAAGTCAACTGTCCTGTTTTCACTTCACTAAGCACTTCAATCATAGAATCTACATTTTCTTGTGCCTCTAAGTCCTCTTGAAATGCAACCATAGACGCAACACCTTGCGGTATTGTTTTACTTGGTACTACATAAACATTTCTCTCAGTCAATTCCTTCGACTGTTCTGCTGACATTATGATATTTTTATTATTCGGAAGTATTATAACATTTTCACCTCTAACTGACTCTATAGCTTTAACTATATCTTCAGTACTAGGATTCATAGTTTGTCCTCCGGATATGATAGCTTCGGCCCCCATATCCTTAAATACTTTTGAAATACCTTCTCCAGAGCTGACAGCAATTATGCTATACTTCTTATCAACAACAACTTCATCTTGATCTCTCTCTCCATCTGAATGATTAGTTTCATGTTGATATCGCATATTATCAATATTTATGTCTATTAATTCTTCTCCAAATTTAAGTGCTTTTTCCAGAATTTCGCCTGGATGATTAGAATGTATATGAACTTTAATCACATCATCAGTTTCAGCAACAACTATAGAATCTCCAAATGACTCTATAAGTCTTCTAAATACATCAGCATTGTCTTTTTTGTTTTTAATCATAAAACCTGTACAATATCTATATTTCAAATCACCATTTGCAGATTCTTTGTTTAAAGTTACTGAACCAGCAGGCTTAATCTCCTCAAGTTCAACAGTTTCTTTTCCAATAATCGTGTTAAAAGCACCTTTTAAGATTAGCATCAAGCCTTTACCACCAGCATCCACTACATTAGCTGTTCTCAATTGTTCTAGCATATCTGTAGTTTTTATAAGTGAATCTTCGCCAGCTTCAAGCAAAGCTCTTAAAAAATCAACCAATTCAATGTCTTCATCCTTTAAACGCATCGCTTTTTCTGCTATCATTCGAGTTACTGTCAATACTGTTCCCTCTACAGGCTTCATAACTGCTTTATAAGAAGTTTCTCTTGCCATATCACAAGCTATCGCCACTTCTTTTACACCCATAGTTTCACAATCTTTCAATCCCTTTGCAAAACCTCTAAATATCTGAGATAATATTACGCCTGAATTACCTCTCGCTCCCATTAAAGCTCCATTTGCAAGAGAAGCTGCTATAATTCCAACCTCATTTGATTGCTCACTGATAACTGAATCTACAGCCGCATTGAATGTTCTAGCCATATTAGTTCCTGTGTCTCCATCAGGTACCGGGAAGACGTTCAAAGCATTGACAACCTCTTTGTTTTCTTCTAATGTTTTTGCAGCGACTACCAACGCTCTTTTTAATAAGTCACCGTCTATATAATTTATCATAAAAAATAAACCTCCCTAAGCATCCTTCTGTACGCGAACATCCTGTACGTGTACGGCTACTTTTTCCACTTCTATTCCAGTGAAGTTCTCTACATTATATTTAACTGTATCAATTATATTGTTAGCTACAACAGAAATTTTAGTACCAAATTGAATAACCACATAAAGATCAATAAATAATTTATCCTCTTCGATTTTCACTTTAACACCTTTAGTTTGATTTTCTAATTTTAATAATTCAAAAAAACCATCTGTTGCACTTTTAGATGACATTCCTACCAATCCGTAGCAAGTCATTGCTGCATTTGCAGCTATAAAAGAAATAGCATTTTCTTCTATTACTATATTCCCATACTCATTTGTCAACGTCGTATTCATACGATTTGCCTCCTTTAAGTTAGAAAAGAGTCTAGTTTCATCTTATTTTATACCCTTATCTCATACTATAAACAATTTTACACTAAATTGCAACTTTTTTATTGCAAAAGCCTTGCACACTATGTTAAAATAGATATGTTCACGAGGGCAATTTGCGAATTGCTAAGAGAAGGAGGTGTTTCAACAATGTCTAAAGTTTGTGAAGTATGCGGTAAAGGTAAAATGTCTGGAAATATCGTAACTTTCTCTAAGCGTCATATTAGAAGAACTTGGACTCCAAACATACAGAAGGTTAGAGTTGTTGTGGATGGTACGCCAAGAAGAATGAATGTTTGCACTAGATGCTTACGTTCTGGCAAAGTAGCGAGAGCTTAGTTTAAAGTTTTACGGATTGAAGGAGAGTAAAAGCTCTCCTTTATTTTATGCATTTAAAAATCCCACTAGATTGGAATCTAGTGGGATTTTTCCGTTATATATGCAATCTACCTATCTCTTGACAAAATTACAGCTACTTCTCCATCTAATATATTCAATTTAACAATTTCTTTATCTATTATATTGCTAACTCCAAGAGATCCGCCAAACTCAAACACTATATCATTTACCTCATATCTTAGTCCTTCACTCGTTATACGGACGCTATTTCTAAGTGGTATTATCGATAAATTATTTCCTATTTGCTCTTTAAAATCTATAGAAATTTCGCC
>JAOAQY010000161.1 GCA_025210965.1 Tissierellales bacterium | reverse complement strand
TTAAAATATATCCTCATATTCTTTTAAAGCTTCTTCATAACTAGGCACATCTACAAATTGAATATTTTCAACTTCAGCATCACAAAATTTCATCAAAAACAAATTTACACATCTTTTTATCTCTAAAATATTCAACACGTCTACATTATCCCACATCATTATGTAAGTTGGCTTTATTCCATATTTATTTTTAGGTGCCTTGTGTCTAACTTGATTAAAAAGTATCTCCTTTATTGTCCTTGGATAAATATAGTCATATACAACTTTATCAGACTCTAAAAAATCACGAATTTTATCTATATCTTCGTCTTCTTGATCTTCATCATCCATTATATTTTGAAGTACAGGTTTAGCATAAATATCACAACTTCCAATTAAATTCTTACAAGCAGCATCACCATATATACTTATATACTCATCGCATACTTCGATTAAACCATATTCTCCCCACCAAAAATTCATGGTTTCAGTTTTAATGAAAATCTCTTCAAATTTCATAATCTTCCTCCAACAAGTCTGTATATATATAATATATCATCAGGTCTATAACCACATAGCATTTTCTACGCGAGATACGTCCAATCCAGACTTTTCAATTACTTTCATAGCTATCTTCACATTCCCCACATCTCTAGACCTATGTGCATCGCTATTTATCACAAACTTCAGATGCTTGTATTTCAATGCCCTTTTTATCTGATCACAATTTAAGTATCTATGAAAATTGTTGATTTCTAGATACGTATTTGTCTCTGCTGCTACACTTGCTAATTTTTCTATATCTATGGGATAGCCGTCTCCCATATGAGTCAGAATTCGTATATCATATTTTCGCATAGATTTTATTGCACTTTGTGTATAGTAATATTTGAGTTCATCATAAAGTGACTTCTCTATGTGATTTTTTAGCCGTGCTCTTCTATCTAGATTTGACCTAATAGCTTTCAACTTTTCATTGTATACTATATCAAAATGAAAACCCGCTAATAACAAATCACTGTATCTAATATAATCACCGTCTATATCAAGTTTTCCCTCTAGGTCGACTATATTAGCCTCAATTCCAAGCAGTATCTCTATCTCTTTATATTTTTTATTCAAGCAATCAATTTCCAATCTCATATGCCTATAATCATCTTTACTCACCCCATACGAGCACATTGGTCCGTGATCTGCTATAACTATAAACTCAAGATTTTTAGATATCGCAGCTTTGACATTATCTTCGATACTTCCCATTCCATGACTATATCTCGTATGGGTATGATAATCTCCAATCAGCTTAAAATTCTTCATCAAAATCTCTCCCTAATATTTAAAAGAAAAGCCAGCTATTAACTGACTTTTATAACATTCTTCCTAATACACTATTCTTATATTTCGCTTCTAATCCTAATGACTCCATATTACTATATCCTATGAAACATGTACAATACTTTTTTGAACATTTTTCTTTCTTTGATAAATTATTTAAATCTACTTGATATATGTTTCCTAGTTTTATCTTATCTTTCCAGCACCTGTGGATGTTTCCATTAAATTCAACAAAAAACGCTGAATCACCAGTTTTACAGTACTCATTCTCAGACAAATGATTTTCCAAATTTATTTGAAAAAGATGATCTATGGATGACAAAAACTTTATATCATCATCAGTATAGTACGATTTTTCATCCTTATATGCATTAATCCAAAAATATGGTTTTCCAGCATCAAGCGAATTCAACAATTCACTCATCGCTCTTATATCTTCAAAATTTTCTTTAACGCCTACAATTCCGATAGTAAACTTGGCTTTTTTAGAAATCAAACACTTTACTTTTTCAAAATACGCATCTCTTTCTACCTGTTGTGGATGATATGTAGTCCAAAGTATCAATTTATCTCTATTTGCAAATTCTATCCAATCTAGCGAACTACTAAGATTTGTCTGCACCACTATTTCTATTACATTTTCCATTTTAGAAAGTACTGTAAATGCCTCTTTGTACATATCATGTATTAAGAGTTCACCTCTTGGAGCAAAAAATAGTCTAAATTTATGTCTTGAATTTTTTATATAATCTATAAATTTATATAAATATTTCTTTTCTTTCTTTAATGAAATTTCATCTAATTTCCCTTTAGAAAAAGGGCAATAAGAGCAAGTATAATTACAATACTTTAGAAAATTTCTATAGTAAATCGTATATTCCATAATTTTAAATGCCCCTATTCATTAAATTCTTCTATTTTCTGCTTAACAACATTTGATATAAAAAGCGGACCTATTGAATCCGAATGCAAAAGTCCCTTTTCAGTTGGAAAATATCTATTATCTCTTTTTTCTATAAAACCATACTCTTCCAAATCTTTTAATTCATCGTAATTCTCTGGTGATTCGCCAAATACATCATTATAATCGTCTAAATCAAGACCTGTGACTTTAAGTATCGATTTTTGAATATATCTTCTTTTCATTTCATCTTGATCTAATATATAACCATGCTTTGCATGTGAAAAATCTGTCTCAGCTATATATTCATCTATTATCTCATTTATATTATTTTGCAAAACCGCATACTTACGAGAATAGTGAACATTTCCGATATATGATCTTGCTCCGCATCCTATACCAATCATAGCATTTTCCTGACAGCTATATTCAGGATATAAATCCATTTTCATATCTTCTCTAATAAAATTTCTCATAGACGTCTGTATATAACCATTGCTCTTCAAAAAAGCTTTAGCAAACTCATACATTTCTTTCATCAAATCAATATTTTTCTCAGCTTTTGAGTAAAGACAAGTATTCTCTCTTATGTAGAGTGGATATATATACAATTCTTCTGGCGAATTGTATACAACTTTCTGAAGTGACTCTTTCCATGTCTCCATCGTTTGACCTTCTATGCCATAAATCAAATCTAAATTTCTAATTGGTATTTCTCTTTTAAATAATAAATCAATAGATTTTTTAATATTATCTAATCCTTCAAATCTATGAACATTCTTGAGTTCATTTTCTCTAAAACTCTGAATTCCCATACTTATTCTATCTATACCATAACTTTCAAATAGATTCAATTTCTCCTCGCTAAGCGTTCTCGGTGAAACCTCTGTTGATAAGAACGTATCATTATAGTCAATATTTAAGTACATTGATGCCGCATCAAGTACATCCTTTATCTCATTTACTTCGAGAATACTAGGCGTACCTCCACCAAATATTACACTTGAAAATATATTTTTATCGTCATCTTTTATATCTAGAAATTTTCCTACTGCTTTTATTTCGTTTATCAATTGCTTTACATAGCTGTGAATCCTATCTCTCTGTATTTTCGTACTAGACATCAAATTGCAATACCCACACTTACTTATACAAAACGGTATATGTATATAAAGAGTTATAGCTTCCGCATCATTTTCTCCCCAAAGAGATTTTAATTCTATCGGCGATTTAAACTCTCTATATGACATTTTGTGCGGATATGAATATATATAATTCTGATACGGATCTTCTAATACCTTTTTTATGCTTTCTTTCATACTTTTCTCCTCTTCAAAGCTCTTATTATTTTTTAATTCTTTAGTTGATGCAAAGCCAAATCAAGATGACTTTGCATTAACTATTTTACAAAAAGAAATGTCTATACGGTACATTATAAACAATTTCAGTAGACACATTGTGCCCTTCGTATCCTTCTTCACCATAGCAAGTTCCATGATCTGATAGTGCTATACAAAATGTCCTATTCCTATTTTTCATATACTCAAATAACGGCTCTAAGCACTTGTCCACATATCTAAGTGCTGCTTTTTGACTCTCTACACAATCTAATTTTGATGCCAATATATTTTTACTTGGGTTGTAACTTTTTTCAGCATTTTTATGTTCATCTAAATAATAATAATTAGGCCCATGTATTGCTGAAAAATTTATAAATAGAAATACTCTTTGATCTTTATCTGTATCTTCTAATACTTTGATTGCCTTTTGCACCTGATACTCCGCTGATTTTGGATTAGTCACTCCAAATCGTGGATTCCAATAACTTTCATCAAACATTTCAGGAAATACATTATATACGCCTTCTTTTTTGCTAAAGAATACAACTCCACCTATACATATGGTTTTATATCCTACATTTGAAAGCCCTTCCATTATGTGATTTCCCTTATACTTGAAAGCATTTTTTGTTTTCATAGACTTTAGCCCAGTTTTTTCTGTCATAAACAGCCATTCTCTATCGTGAAGTGGTTTATATTCTATTTCCGTAGGCAAAAAACCTATAAAAAAGCTATGATGAGATGAATACGTATAATTTCCAGGAGAATGTCTTTTTTCCCAACCGCCATCTCTACATAAATTAGGCAAATTTCCCGCTAAATACTCTTCATTCGCTACATCATATCTAAGTGTATCTAATGACAAAAATATGATATCATCATTTCCAACTACTTCATTCATATTAACTTCCATGTTTTTCACCTCTAATAATTTCTATTGCTTTTTTTATCTCTAAATAGTGCACATTCAAATCTGACCCTATTAGGTTGTGAAACAAATCTCCAAATGGATTTACATCTATTATATACGGTCTTCCGCTATTAGTTGTAATTACATCGAGCCCTGCAAATAGCGAATTTGAAAACACTTCCATCGCACTTTCTGAGGCTTTCTTTATAATTTCAAGTAAATCGTCATCCATTATATCACAGCTTTCGGCTCTTTCATTTTTCAGATGAAGATTCGTTATTGGCGTTTTACTCATTCTAGTCAAAAGATATTCAGCTTTTCCACCTAAAACGAAACTTCGAGTATCGAAAGCTTTACCTTGGTATTTATCTTTTGGAATCCAACTTTCTATATGCGCTCCATTTTTCAATACCCAATCAATCAAATGTCTGACTTTATTCTTTTCTGTAAATCTATTTACTCTATAATTGCTATAAAAATTCTCAGACTCACTGTTTAAAGATGTATAAATAATTTCTTGCCCTCTTCTAGGATTATTTGCATAACCTAAAACTCCTGTGCTGCCTGAACCATATCTGAGTTTTATAAATGCTTTCATTGGCTTATCTCCATACATATCACTAAACTCTTCATAGCTACAAACAGATTTAAAAGATTTTGGCAAATAAAACCCCTTACCTTCACTATTTAATTTCAAAATATCGTATGTTTGCTCCTTGTCCATCATAGCTAACATATCATCTATATCATTTAGCATATATACATTTTGATTTTGATACCTATCACAAACATTCTTTATCTCTCTAACTATAGATTCAAAACCATAATACCATTGTCTTGGAGAAATGATTTTAAAATCAGAAAAATCTATACCTCTAATAAAATCTTCTTTCAAATCTCCTTTTATTGCGCCTCTAATCAATAGAGATCTGTATATCTCCATATCTTTCTCTGGCGGTTCAATCTTTACTATCGTATTTTTCTTCATGTTACTCTCTAAAACTGAGATATCTTTCAATATCTCAGTCCATGTAATTATAGTTATATTATTTAAGTTTAAATGATTCAAACATTTTGAAAATATCTGCATTCTTCTTCCTGTCAAATCACCTATTAATAAAAAATTTATATTCATATCATTACTCCGTAATATAAGGGTATCTCCAATCTTCATCTTCGTAGTAGTCAGCATCATCTCTATCAACTAATACCTCTACATTAGTCTCTTTAAATGCATCTTCTAATTTTTGAAGCATTTCATCAGATGCGTAGTTAAATGTCAAATCTAGTTTTTGAAGTTTAGACAATTTTTCTATATTTTTAAGGACTTGTTCTGCACCTTTATCAGAAAATGTTCCAAGCGACATATCTAAGACATCCAAACCATCAATCATACCAGACTTTAGAATTTCTTCACATATCTCATCTTGAATTTCACTATTTTTAAGTCCAAGGAATTTTAACTTAGGAAACTTTTCTCTGCTCATAAATGGCTTTACAACTTCAATATCTCCATCAAATCCATAATCACTAACACCTAAATAAAGTTCTAAATGACTTAAATTAGGGAACGTAGCACTAGAAATATCTTCTAATGTAGCAGTTTCTAATCCTCCACTTATAATAACTAACTTCTCTAATGTATCACTAGCTGCATTTTCTAATCTCAAACTTTGTGATCCTTTTATAGTTAAAGTCTTTAGAGGAAATGCTGTAAGTAATCTAGTCAAATCAGTTTGTATAATCCAAGATACCTCGCACTCTTCTGAATCCATATCTCCAACATATATCTCTTCTACATTTGGAAATTTTTCCTTGTTCTCGTATAAATACTGAACCACATCTTCTGGGTCGCAATCAAAAGGCTCTTGCCATGCTCCTATTATTACTTTCTTTGCTTCACAAACCCCATTTTCCTCTATATATTTTTCTATTTTCCCCTTTAGTGTAATATCATCTTCACTTTCATCATAAGTCAAAAAGAATTTTATCTCGCTCATATCAATACCACCTTCTAATTTATTTTGTCCATCGTACATATGTTCCTTGTACTAAATAATAATCGGCAGTTCTCCAATTATACCTTAGTCATTTTTTGTGGAGTTTCTGTGTGAAAAATGTTACAAAAATGAATTAAAAATCAAACTCCTACTCTTATCTTTTACAGAGTATATTGCTAGCACACATACTAAGAATTCATTTACAATAAAAGAAAGCCAGACACCGTCCATTTCCCAAATAGCACTGAGTAAAATAACAAGTGGTATTATAAGTAGTCCCCCTCTGAGTACTGAAATTTTAAAAGCTTCTTTCACTCGTTCTATAACGCTTAGATACATCATCAAAACTATATTTATTCCTGCAAATAAAAAACCTGCAAAATATATGACCACTCCCCTATTTGCCATTTCAAATACTAATCTATTTCCCTCTGAGTTAAATGCACCTATTACTTCATTCGAAAAAATCAGCATACAAATATAAATTACTATAGCTATAGACACCGCTGAAAAAATTCCATATCTAAGAATTCTATCAACTTCACATTTATCTTGCCTACCATATGCTCTACTCAATATTGGCTGTATACCTTGTGCTAATCCTGTAAACACCGAAACACCTACTAATGCTATATTTGCAATAATACCGTAAGCTGCTACGCCTATATTCCCTGCTAGTTTCAATATAACCAAATTGAAACTTATCAATACTATCCCTGAAGAAATTTCTGCAACAAAAGCCGAAAGACCTAATCCAATCAAATCAATTAACACTCTAATATCAAAATCAACTTTGCTAAATGCAAATCCATTTTTGTGTTTTAAAAAATGTACTGATAAGCATATCAAACTAATAATAGGAGCTATGCTAGTTGCAAGCGCTGCACCAAACATCCCTAGATTAAGCATAAATATAAAAATATAATCTAACAAAATATTACTGAAACTACCTATCAGCATTGCCAACATCGAAAGTCTAGGATTGTTGTCATTCCTTACAAATGCAAGAATTACATTATTTAGTATAAAGAAAGGCGAAAAAACTAGTATAACCTTTAGGTATATATCAACTAGTAAAAGTACTTCTCCTCTAGCTCCTAGCAGTGATGCTAGATATTTTGATCCCAATGCTCCAATCAATGCAAACACCATCCCTATTCCAACTCCGCTTTTGACACTGTGATTGAAAACTATGTTTGCTCTGTCACTATGCTCCTTAGATTTCAAAATTCCATATCTGCTAGCTCCACCGATTCCTATCATCAATCCCGTTGCATATATTATGCTATATATTGATATAGAAAAATTTAGTGATGCTATTCCAATTGCTCCCATATCCTTCGATATGAAAAAAGTATCCGCTACTATATAGCATGAAAGACCTATCATGCCCGCTATATTTAGACTCACATACTTAAAAAAATTTTTCATAAGATTCTTTTCCAATAAAATTCCCTCCTAAAACAAAAAATGTCCTAAGACATTCCTTCTATGACCTAATGGAATATCCTAGAACACTATAATGACTTTACCCGGTGGCAAAATCCGTGTTTTTTATTTAATTTCAACTCAAATTTCAACTATTCAATTCTACAATGAACTTATCTAATAGTCAATTTTTTCTCTCAAAAAAGTTCCATTATCTAAATCTTCAAAAGCTCTTTTTAGCTCGTCTCTAGTATTCATAACTATTGGTCCGCCCCATGATATAGGCTCTTCAATCATATCCGAACTAACAAACAATACCTGAGTATATTCATTTACACTTTTTATTAATATACTGTCACCACTAGTCAACCTAACCGCCGTTTTCTCTTTTATTAGCTGATTTCCAATATAAATTTCACCTAAAAGAGTAAATAATATAACCGCCTTATCATTTTCAGTTTCTATTTCCACATCTGAATTCGGCTCTAAATGTATATCATAATAATCCAATGGCAAATATTTGCTCATGTATCCCGTAAATTCTCTATACTTACCTGCTAGCAATCTTATTTTACCATTTTTTATAGGTATTTCTTCTATTTCAGATGCTCTTATACTATGATACTCTGGCGAAACCATTTTGTATTTAGCTGGCAAATTTAGCCACAATTGAACTCCTAGCATACGATTTGATGCTGGTAATTTTTCTTCATGCATAATTCCAGAGCCAGCCGTCATCCATTGAACTTCTCCATCATGGATAGAATCTTCATTTCCAATACTATCTCTATGAATCATATTTCCTCTATAAACATAACTTATAGTTTCAATACCTCTGTGTGGATGCATCGGAAAACCAGCTATATAATCTTCTGGATTAGTGCTATCAAACGAATCTAAAAGCAATATCGGATCATATTCTTCTACAGTTTGATTTCCTAGTACTCTCACCAAACTTACGCCAGCACCATCTTTCGTTCTAAAACCACTTGTCATCGTTTTAATTTTTCGCTCCATGATATTCCCTCCAAATAAGCATATTTTAATGCTACTTCAATGGAATTCATACCCCTCAAAATGGAATGCTAACAAAGTCTAAAACAAAATTATTTACTCTCAATAACTTCTTTTATTCTATCTATATCCCTCATCAATCTATCTCTATGTGCGCTAACATACTCGCTAGAATTTATAAACTCAAAAAACTCTTCTTGTTTAAGCCACTTATAATCTATCGTTTCTCCATCTTGAAGAGTAACTGAAGCTTTATCACAATCAGTTACGCATATATATTGATCGTAAATTGATTTTCCATTTACTTTCACAAATCTAGACAAAAACTCTAGCTCACCAGCAATTATTCCTGTCTCTTCTTGTAATTCTCTAAAAGCGCCATTTTTAGACGTTTCACCTTTCAAAATACTTCCACCAGCCGAAGCTTCATAAAGCCCTGGATAATTCGGTTTTCTCAAGTCTCTCTGCATGACTAGAATACTCCCATCCTCATGCACAACCAATATCTCTGCAACTATATGATATATCCCCTTCGGAACAACTTCTCCTCGAATTAAATCTATTCCAGCTAGTGAACCATCTGCATTGTATCCATCCCATATTTCCATAATCTCACCACTTCCATAATTAATCAAAAAATTTGTACTCTAAAGTTATATTCTAACACAATCCTGCATCGATTAATTTAATTTTGAATTTTATCAACAAAACCAATTTCATACTTCATCTATTTTCATCCAATATTTTCCTATAAGCTCTTGAACTCATTTCAAAATATTTTTTAAAAATTCTACTAAAGTAACTTGTACTAGAAAATCCTGACTCTAAAGCTATTTTAGTTATAGAATCGTCCGTATTTTCAATTCTTCGTTTTGCTACCTGAGACCTATACTCGTTTAAATAATCTGTAAATGTTCTCCCAGTCTTTGACTTAAAAAACCTACAAAAATAACTTTCATTGAATCCTGCTACTTGAGCTATATCAGATAATAAAATGCTCTCAGTAAAATTTTGTTCTATGAATTTAAATACTTTTTTCAATATGTTTTTATTATTCAAGCTAGAATAATTATTTTCTTCAAGTGAACTAGTATATTTGTAAATAGAATCTAGCAGCAAATATATCTGACCGTATATCGCAAGTCTATTTATTGTATCTTCATCATTAAGGTAATCTCTTATATTCAAAATATGTTCCTCAATATGACTTCTAACTAACTCATGTCCACCCTCAAACTTAATCCATTTATTACTCGTTTCAAAAGGAAATATATGAAGATTTCCTCCTATAGATTCTAATTGTGAGACGTCTATCAGCATTGCATAATGAGCATTTTCAACCCCAATACTATGTATATCAAAAGCATCAACCAAAATAATATCTCCAATTGATGGTTTTATAATTTCTCCATTTATCGAAAACTCCGTTCTATCCCCTGTAATCATTAAAACCTCAATATTATTATGCCAGTGCAAAAATTCATGTCCACATGGTGGAACAAATCTTTTTCGTTTAATATTACTAGTATAATTCACACATTCTATTAGTTCCTCGTTTCCATGAATCGATTGAAAATGATACAAAATGAATGGCAATCTATGCTTTTCAAAAAATAAATTTTCATATATTGTAAACATAATACACCTCCATTGTCAATATCGTACAACTTTTAGTCAATAATATTATATCATCTCCACTTTCTTTTGTGTAAAATAGTAAATCATATCGCACATTAAAATATAGAGGTGAAAATAATGAAAATTAACAACAATATAAAACACATATTTCCAATCGCATTTCCAATTGCAATCCAAGGTTTAATTCAGACTTCTATCGGTATTATTGACCAAATGATGGTTTCGAGATTAGGCAACTCTGCAATAGCTGCTGCTGGTCTTGCAAATCACCCGATGACAGTCTTGTTCTTCTTATCGCTTGGAATTGCTGGCGGCACTGGAATTTTTGCTGCCCAATACTATGGTGACAAACAATATAAAAATATCAGCAAAGTAGTTCAGATTTCGCATATATACAGTTTACTGATAACAATTCCTCTAATGATTTTAACTGGATTAACTCCAAAGCTTGTTTTACAACTATTTACAACTGATCAAGAAGTTATTTTGCTTGGTTCTAATTACCTTCGTATTATTTCAATAAGCTGTATTCCCTTTATGATTACTCTAATAAATAGTTCTGCACTAAAGGCGTGCGGAAATGTAAAACTTCCATTTATCGCTGGAGTAGTTTCTGTAATTGTAAATACATCTTTAAATTATATATTTATTTATAGTCTTGGTTTTGGACTTAAAGGTGCCGCTATAGCTACATTAATTGCTAGAATTATAGAATCCTTTATGTTAATTTACGGATATAATATGCTAAATAAAAAACTAAAGAACAAACAAAAAAATAGTCTAAATCCTTCCACTACATCCCGTAAATTTGAAAACAAATATGTAAAAAATAACTATTTGAAAGTAACTTTGCCATTAGTTCTAGGTGAATTTGTATTTATTACAAGCATAACATTTTACACTACTCTCTATGCCAGAATGGGAACAATAGAAATGGCTGCAGTTACAGTTCTTGTTCCAATGCAAAATATTACATTCGGATTATTTTCTGGAGTTAGCACCGCTGCTGCTGTCTTAATTGGTCAAGCTCTTGGAAATAAAAATCTCGAACAAGCTCAGACTCTTGCCATTAATATTCTAAAAACAACTTTCATTTTAGCCATTATGTTGTGTTCGTTCTTCATAGTAACGATGCCCTTTTATATAAATTTATTTTCATTAAGTAGCGAAGTAAAATCAATGACATTTGCACTATCTTGGGCTATCATCTTATTTCTACCTGCTCGCATAATGAATATGATACTAGGAGATGGCATTCTTAAAAGTGGTGGTGAAACAAAATTCATGCTAAAAATGTCTTTATTTACACTATTCGGAATTGGAGTTCCAATGGGTATTCTAACTGGTTTTCTCTTCAAATTACCACTAGTCTATGTTTATTGTGCTGTTTCTGTAGAAGAAATCGCTAGATGTCTTATTGGTTTATGGAAAACTAAAACTGGCACATGGAAAGTTAATTTAACTCAAAACAAGGCAGCTGCATGATATCTATCAAATAAAAAATGTCCAGCCTAAATTTTATTTTTTGGCTGGACTCTATTATCTTTATTACTTAATTCCAATATATATATCTATCTCTTGATTTTCCATATCTTCACTGTGATAAACTTCAAAATCAGAAATATAAGTTCTTTCTAAATTCATATCCCAAATATTTTGCCATGCTTCAGCCACTGCATTAACTACATCACCTTTAACCGTAAATTTTGCAAATTTTCCAGCTCTTATAACCTGGCTCTCTAGTCCATTACTCAAAAGCTCCGTCACTTCCATACAGCACATGAATCTATATGGTTTAGTAGCATCGCTTTCATAATCTGTATACAAGCCAATTGCCTCACCCGTTTTTTTATTCTCTATACGATGAGCTAAACCTGACTCTATAAATTTTTTCCACAGCAATCCTATGTCTTCCTTTGATTTACAATTTTCATTTGTCGTCATTGTAGATATACCCATAACTATCATTTTTTCAATTTCTACTATTTGATATTTCATTTTCTCATCTCCTTTTTATTAATTCCATTATAAGCTTCATAATGCGACAACATGATGTCGCCATTACACTGCTATACTAAACATAATTCAAAGGAGGGAATTATTTTGAATTACTCTCAGCAGATAGTTAACAATAAAAAAACTGGATTTTGAGGACAAAAATCATTTCCCCAAAATCCAGTTAATCCCATCTTTTAGTGTCTTTCGCTCACAGTCTTCTTGGCACATCTCTAGGAGATATTTTACTATGTTTCGATTTCTATTTCCCAAATCACCTGAAACATTTTCTGTGCCTGTGGCAAATGCAAATAATTCCGTTTTTGACTCATCAATTTCTGTAATTTTAAGGTAAAACGGAGCATATCCTCCGCCTTGTCCTAGTAATGAACCTAGTGTAGCTGCTCCATATGCCGATGTAACTCCATTATATATTTTTATATTTTTGCCATTTATGTCTACTAACTCATCTTTATGTTCTATTTCCCATTTAAGGTTTCTAGCATTTACTTTGAATTTTTTTTCAACCCAACCTATGGGTTTGTCTATTTCTATTTTTTTCATTTCTTCAAAACTCATATAATCACCTCTAATGATATTATATTGCGCATATATTATTATTTCTACATTTTTTCAAAATAAATATCTATTTATAATTCAAATCTTTCCTTTATCATATTCGCAGTTTCTCTAGCACTTAGGTTGGTATTGTCAATTTTCATATAATTCTCTGAATCAAATTCTCCATCCTCCGATATCAACCTAAACTTTTCCATAGTTGATAACAAATCATTTCTTGAAAACTCTAGATCTCTCTTACTAGGTTTCTCTAACAACCTTTTCTCTGTTGTATTTCGTTTAAGTCTTTCTTGTACATCAGAAACTAACTCTACAAAGTAAACATCATAACCTTCGAATAGACCTTTGACATACTCTATATACTCCCAATCACTCTCTTGATCTAATGCCCACACATATGTGAATATTAGTCCTTTTCCATGATTAGCACATGCCTTTAATACTAATTCACGCACCCCACCATTTATTTCATTGAAAAGAGGAGTTCCGTATTTGGCAAATTTTAGTCCCAATTCTATCGACATATGATTGTGAAACAATTTCAAATCAGCTATATTTGCTAATTCCTCGCCTACTGTCATCTTTCCAACTGCTTGTGCGCCAAACATAATTACTAAATTCATAATTCTCCAAACTCTCCTTTCAATATAATCAAAACATATAATTTTGTTTCTTTATACTATAACAGTATTTTGAAGTACATGTCCATTAAAATTTCCATAAAAAAACACAGTCTTGATATTTAAATACTCACAAGACTGTTCTTTATTCACTGCTAAGCTTTTAAATTTTTACCAATTTCATAACATGCTTCTAGATACTCTGGATGCTCACTCATCGAATCATTTGCAATAAAGATTTCTACTTCTTCGAAACCGACATGCTTGAATTTACCTTCTAATGATTTTGCATATTCTTTATAAACATTTTCATCATGATTTCCATGTGAAACAACCAATACGCATTTTTTACCTTTTTTCATAGTACTAGAGAATTTAAAATTGCTATCCATGCGTGTATATGAATAGAATCTATCAAATACCATTTTTAGCTGTGCACTCATTTCATGGAAATAGATAGGCACCCCAACAACTACCACATCAGCGTCTTCAATAGCTTCATAAATATCTACCATATCATCTTTAATGACACATATATTATCTTTTCTACAAGCCATACAAGATTGACAACCTTTGATTTTCATTTTATTCGGCATAAAACTTGTTATTTCTCCACCTACTTCTTTAACTCCTTCTACTATTTTACCAATCAATTTCTCAGAACATCCATTTTTTCTTGGGCTTCCATTAATCGTTACAATTTTCATAATAACTACTCCTTTCTAATACATCAACTTTACTTAATTAAATTATATATTGGATTAACTGTATAAACTTCTGAATTCGTGCTCTCTAATATTCAAACAAAAAAATCTATCTCAACAATAGGCAAATACGTCCATGCTGAGATAGATTTTTAAATTCTAACATAATTAACTTTCAATATTTCCATAACTAGATTATAAAGCAAAATCTAATGGGAAACTTCTGTATTCGTACTTTAGCAATATGGTATGTGGACATTGAATATATAAAAATCATTTTCAACATCTACAAATTCAAACATATTGAATATCCTTCTGTTCTTTAAATCAAAATTCAAGCTAGACTGAGGAATCCATATGCCCATTATACCTTGGAACATTCCAAATATATCATCATAACTGCCTTCAAAATGATATATCATATAGCTTCCACCCTTTATTATCATTTTATTGTGATCAGATGTCGGTAATTGAGATGTAGTAATACAAAGATCTGTTATACACTTATCTGGATCTGTAATAAATGGATCATTGTAAGAAATTTCAATTCTCAAACTATTCTCATCATAGTAAAGTCCATTTTCTTCAAAAAATAATTTCCATCTATCCTGTAGTTTTCTATAATCTCCAATAAACCGTTCATAAATAACTTCAATATCATTCAACAATCTAGGCTCCATCCTATCATTGAAAAAATCGAAATCTATCTTAGATAAATCAGCAAACATCCCTTTTCGCTCCTTTATCTTGCTTTCAGTAAAATATTTTTTATACTTTGAAGGAGATTTGTCGTAGTGTTCTCCAAAAGCAACACTATAATTAGACGAACTATATCCATAATTTGCACTTATTTCTGTTATGGATTTATCACTATCTACTATCATATTCAAAGCACTATTCTCTATTTTCATCCTTTTTATAAACGAATATACACTTTCCCCAACTTCAGCTCTAAATAATCTATTAAAATAATATTTTGAATAATGACAATGATTTGCAACCTCTTCCACCGTCAAATTTTCTTCAATATTTTCTTTTATATAATCTATAGCATCTATAATTATTTTCTTATACAAGTTAGAACCTCCTCTCTAGAAATAGTATACTCTCTATATTCACAATATACCCATATTAATGGTTTTATTATTAATTTACAACTACTTCTACTTTCAAGCACACTAGTCATTTTTCCACAAAAAACAGCGTCAGCTACAACATTTCAATGAAACTTCACTGAAACAATGTAACTGACACCTATGTGCTCTATATTTTATCTTTTTTTACTTATAACTTCATTGATCAAGAAAGCTGAGTATCTGTAACCAATTTCTCCTTATATGGAAACTGTTTATCAAAATTATCTACATCCTTTTCCTCCACATGAAAAACTTCATCCTCATAAAATTTACCAACAACTTTATCCAGTGCTCCATCGTATAATTCTAATGCCATAAAAGCCTCCATGTTTTCACCCATAGAAGTCTGGATATTATAAATTTCCGCATTTTTGAATCCAAACCTGTTGTAATAATTAGGATCTCCAAAAATGATAACTGCATTAAAACCCAAATCTTTAGCTACTCTCAATGTATGTTTCATAAGCATTGAACCAATGCCCTTTCCCTGATAACTTGGTAAAACACTAAGTGGTCCCATGCACAATACTTCTGATTCATATCCATCATTATTTAAAACCTTTGCTTTTGAATACATTATATTTCCAACAATTAAACTGTCATGATATGCCACAAAGTCAAGTTCCTTTATAAACGCACTACTCTCTCTAAGCTTGTGAATAACAAAATGTTCTGTACAACCTGGATGGTACAAATTCCAAAATGCTTCCCTAGTCAAATTTTCTACTTCCCTAAAATCCTTTTCATTCTCTAAACAAATCTCTATATTTATCATCGATATTCTCCTTTTCTATCTATACTCGAATTCTTAAACTCTAGCGACAAAAGAACAATACGCAAAATATATAATTACATCCAAATGCTAATTAAGCGTATTCTCCTGATATCGCTTTAGCACAATGCTCTTTCTAATTTTCAAAAAAACACAACCCTTCCTCAATATTATCAATATTTTATCACGAATTCACAATTCAATCTATCAATTTTTTACTATTTTTTTGCAATAATCTGCATTATAATTAATGTCAATCTTAACTTTCACTTTGG
>JAOAQY010000160.1 GCA_025210965.1 Tissierellales bacterium | reverse complement strand
CTACAGATTCTCCTGTACCTAATCTTTCGTTTAATGTTCTTGTTATTGCCGCTGTTAATGTTGTTTTACCGTGGTCAACGTGACCAATTGTTCCAATATTAACGTGTGGCTTATTTCTTTCAAATTTACCTTTAGCCATTTTAAAAGCCTCCTCTAATTATCTATTTTTTAGCAACTTCTTCAGCGATGCTCTTTGGAACTTCTTCATAGTGATCGAATTCCATAGAGTAGTTTCCTCTACCTTGAGTAGCTGAACGTAGGTCAGTTGCATAACCAAACATTTCTGAAAGTGGAACAAATGCATTTACTGCTTTAATTCCATGTCTATCTTCAAAGCTATCTATTCTACCACGTCTTGAGCTTACATCACCCATAACGTCTCCCATATACTCTTCTGGTACTAATACTTCTACCTTAGAGAATGGCTCTAAAAGAATAGCTTGAGCTTGATTCATAGCCTTTTTAAACGCCATAGATCCAGCAACCTTAAATGCCATCTCTGAAGAATCGACATCATGGTAAGATCCATCATAAAGCGTTACTTTAAAGTCAATCACAGGGAAACCTGCAACTATACCACTCTTAGCAGCTTCTTGGATACCAGCATCAACAGCAGGGATATATTCTTTAGGAATAGATCCACCTTTGATCTCGTTAACAAACTCATAGCCTTTACCTGCTTCTTGAGGTTCAACTCTGATTTTAACGTGACCATATTGACCCTTACCACCTGATTGCTTAGCATATTTACAATCAATATCAGCATTGCCTTTGATTGTCTCTTTGTAAGCAACTTGTGGAGCACCAACGTTAGCTTCTACTTTAAATTCTCTCATCAAACGGTCAACGATGATCTCAAGGTGTAACTCACCCATACCAGCGATGATTGTTTGACCAGTTTCTTCATTAGTATATGTTTTGAATGTTGGATCTTCTTCAGCAAGTTTCTGAAGACCAATACCCATTTTTTCTTGTCCTGCTTTTGTTTTAGGCTCAATAGCTACTGCAATTACAGGCTCAGGGAATTCCATAGATTCCAATACGATTGGTGATTTTTCATCACATAATGTATCTCCTGTTGTAGTTATTTTCAAACCAACTGCTGCAGCGATATCACCAGCATAAACTTCAGTTATCTCTTCACGCTTGTTAGCATGCATTTGAAGAATACGACCGATTCTTTCTTTTTTACCCTTTGTAGAGTTAAATACGTAAGAACCTGATGTCATAATTCCAGAATAAACTCTAAAGAAAGCAAGCTTTCCAACAAATGGGTCAGTCATGATTTTAAATGCTAATGCAGAAAAATCTTCTTTATCAGATGTTTTTCTTGTGATTTCTTCTTCTGTATCAGCATCTGGATCCGTACCAGTAATTGGTGGGATTTCCAATGGTGATGGTAAGTAATCAACTATTGCATCCAATAATTTCTGTACACCTTTGTTTTTGTAAGCTGAACCACAAAGAACTGGAACTATTTGATTAGCAATTGTTGCTTTTCTAATAGCTTTCATGATATCTGCTTCAGCAACTTCTTCACCTTCTAAGAAACTCATCATAATTTCTTCATCCGTGTCAGCTAAAGCTTCAATTAATTTTTCTCTGTACTCAGCAGCTTTTTCAGCATATTCTGCTGGAATTTCTACTTCGTCAATTTTAGTTCCTAAATCATCTCTGTAGAAATAAGCTTTCATTTTTACCAAGTCAATGATTGCTGCAAAATCATCTTCTGCACCGATAGGCATTTGAATAGCTACAGCATTAGCTTTCAATCTTTCGTGCATTGTATCCAATGAATAGAAGAAATCAGCACCCATTTTGTCCATTTTGTTTACAAAACACATTCTAGGTACTTGATATTTTGAAGCTTGTCTCCAAACTGTTTCTGATTGAGGCTCAACACCACTTTTGGCATCGAATATTGCTACCGCACCATCAAGAACACGAAGTGCACGCTCAACCTCTACTGTAAAGTCCACGTGTCCAGGTGTATCAATGATGTTGATTCTATTTTGTCTCCACTGAGTTGTTGTTGCAGCAGATGTGATTGTAATACCTCTCTCTTGCTCTTGCTCCATCCAGTCCATTTGTGAAGCACCATCATGTGTTTCACCAATTTTATGAGTCTTACCAGAGTAATAAAGAATACGCTCTGTTGCAGTTGTTTTACCCGCGTCAATATGCGCCATGATACCGATATTACGCGTTTTTTCTAAAGAAAACTTTCTAGGCATAATTTGCCTCCCTTCTTAGACTCCTCTAATTCTTCTCATATACATAAGAGAAAGCGAGGTGACGCTTTCGTCACTCGCCTCCCAATTATTCTACCATCTGTAGTGTGCAAACGCTTTGTTAGCTTCAGCCATTTTGTGAGTGTCTTCTCTTTTCTTAACACTAGCACCTGTATCGTTCGCAGCATCCATAAGCTCTCTAGCAAGTCTCTCTCTCATAGTTCTCTCGCCTCTAGCTCTAGAATAAGTAGTTAACCATCTCAAACCTAAAGTCTGTCTTCTGTTTGGTCTAACTTCAACTGGAACTTGATATGTTGATCCACCAACACGTCTAGCTTTTACTTCCAATACTGGCATGATGTTGTCTAACGCTTTCTTGAATACTTCAAGTGCATCTTCTCCTGTTTGCTCTGCGATTATTTCAAACGCTCCGTAAACAATTTTTTGAGCAACACCTTTTTTACCATCTAACATGATGTTGTTAATTAATTTAGTTACAACCTTATCCTTATAAATAGGATCTGCCATAACTTCTCTTTTTGGTACATTTCCTTTTCTTGGCACTTTTCTTCCCTCCTTAAAACGATATGAATCGCTGGTACTCAGGCTGTCGCCTGTCGTGCACATGTATTTATATGATCATATATTTCTCAATATGTAATACACTTCAGCACTGTTTTAGTGTTTACCACTATTTTTTCTTAGGTTTCTTAGTTCCGTATTTAGAACGAGCTTGGTTTCTATTTTCAACACCAGCTGTATCTAATACACCACGAATAACGTGATATCTAACTCCTGGTAAGTCTTTTACTCTACCACCTCTTATAAGAACAACACTATGCTCTTGTAAGTTGTGTCCAATACCTGGAATGTAAGCAGTTACTTCCTCACCATTTGTAAGTCTAACTCTGGCTACCTTTCTCAAGGCTGAGTTAGGTTTTTTAGGAGTTACAGTTTTTACAGAAGTACAAACCCCTCTTTTTTGTGGTGAATAAGTCAAAGTCGCAGCCTTTTTCAAAGAGTTGAAACCATAGTTCATATGTCTTGAATTAGACTTTGTTGTTTTTGACTTTCTTCCTTTTCTAATCAATTGATTAATAGTTGGCACTATCGCCACCTCCTTCCAAAATTTGCTGTGTTTTTAATATAGCAACTGATGTCGCATTGACATCAATTTCAAACATTTTTCCGAGCTTAGACATTTTTTCAACTTGCTTGATTTTAATGCCTTTGCTCTCACATAATTCAATGATCCCTTTAATTATGTGGTAATTCGCATTCTTCGCAATCCAAACACTTTCGACCTCATCTTTCAACAAAGCCCTTCTAACTTGTCTTGCTCCAACTACAATTTCTTTAGCTTTCATACGCATGCCCCTCTCGCATCACAACGGGGGATTACTCCCCCGTCATAATCAAAGACAAATCATACTCGTACATTCTATCACTCAGCACTAAAGCTGTCAACTATTTCTTCATTAATTATTTTTGATTCAACAGCTATATTTTTGTATCTGCTTAATCCTGTACCTGCTGGTATTAATTTACCAATCAATACATTTTCCTTAAGTCCAACTAAATTATCAACTTTACCCTTAATTGCAGCCTCAGTCAACACTCTAGTTGTTTCCTGGAATGATGCAGCTGAAAGGAATGAATTAGTAGCAAGAGATGCCTTAGTTATACCTAACAATGTTCTCTCTCCAATTGCTGGAATTAAGCCTTCATCTTCCATCTTCTCATTTGCAGCTTCAAAACTTAATAAATCAACTAAACTTCCTGGTAATAATCCAGTATCTCCAGCATCATCAATTTTTACCTTATCCAACATCTGACGAACGATAACTTCAATATGTTTATCGTTGATATCAACACCCTGCATACGGTAAACACGCTGAACTTCTTTAACTATATATATCTGTACTCCAGTAACACCCTTGATTCTAAGGATATCATGTGGATTTACAGAACCATCTGTAATTTCATCTCCAGCTTCAAGATAATCGCCATCTTTAACTCTTACACGAGCTCCATAAGGAATAGTATAAGATTCCGAAGTACCATCTTGACCTGTAACAATTGCTTCTTTCTTCTTGCCTTCACTCATAGATACAATACCTGCTATTTCCGTAATAACAGCAAGACCTTTAGGCTTACGAGCTTCAAAAAGCTCCTCAACCCTTGGCAAACCTTGAGTGATGTCTCCACCAGCAACACCGCCGGTATGGAACGTTCTCATTGTAAGCTGAGTACCCGGCTCTCCGATTGACTGTGCTGCGATAACTCCTACCGCTTCTCCAACATCAACGATTCCACCAGTAGCTAAGTTTCGACCATAGCACTTAGCACAAACTCCCTGCTTAGCTTTACATGTAAGAACTGATCTTACCTTAACTTCTTCAATTCCAGCATCAACTATCTCTTGAGCCTTAATTTCAGTTATATAACCATTTCGCTCAACTATAACATCTCCTGTTTCTGGATGCACTATGTCTTCAAATGCAAAACGACCATCAATTCTTTCAAATAAATTTTCTATTTCTTCTTTTCCATCTTTGAACGCTCTAACTGTTATAAATCTATCTGAACCACAGTCATCTTCTCTAACAATTACTTCTTGACTGACATCAACTAAACGTCTAGTTAAGTATCCCGAGTCAGCAGTACGAAGTGCTGTATCGGCAAGTCCTTTACGAGCACCATGAGAAGATATAAAGAACTCAAGTACTGATAATCCTTCACGGAAATTAGAACGAACTGGAATTTCAACAGTTTTACCAGATGCATTTGCCATAAGTCCACGCATCGCAGCAAGCTGTTTAATCTGATTTCTACTACCACGGGCTCCAGACTTCGCCATGATATTTACGTTATTAAGCTCTTCCAAGCTATCCATAAGAGCATCGGCAACATCCTCTGTTGTCTGTCCCCAAATTTCTATAACTCTAGTATATCTTTCTTCATCAGAGATAAGACCTCTACGGAATGCTTTTTCATATTTATTTACAAGTTCATCTGCTTTTTTCATAAGATCTTTTTTAGCATCTGGAACTATGATATCACTGATAGCTATGGTAAGTGCAGCTAATGTAGAATAGTGATATCCTGTTGATTTCAAATAGTCTAGAAGCATTGCTGTAACTGTATTTCCATGTCTTCTAAAGCACTTGTCAATAATTTTACCCAGCATTTTTTTATCTACAACACAGTCAACTTCTAATGCATACGCATCTTTACTTCTATCAACAAATCCTAAATCTTGAGGAATTCCTTGGTTGAATATAAATCTTCCAACGGTATTCTCGACAATTTGACCTGGATCTTCATCATTTAACTTGCATCTAACCTTAACCATTGAATGGAAATCTACAATGTTATTTTGATATGCTAAGAACATTTCATCATAATCTTTAAATGCCATTCCATTACCTTTATCACTTGGAACATCTAATGTTAAATAGTAACTTCCAAGAACCATATCCTGTGAAGGCGTAGTAATAGGCTTTCCATCCTTAGGTGCCAATATATTGTTTACTGATAGTAACATAAATCTAGCTTCAGCCTGTGCCTCTGATGATAATGGTAAATGGACCGCCATCTGGTCACCATCAAAGTCTGCATTATACGCAGTACAAACTAGTGGATGTAGTTTTATAGCTTTACCCTCTACTATGATTGGTTCGAAAGCTTGTATACCAAGTCTATGAAGCGTCGGCGCACGGTTAAGAAGTACAGTATGGCCCTTAATTACTTCTTCAAGTATGCCCCATACTATTTCTTTCGCCTTTGCTACCATTCTCTTAGCACTCTTAATATTGTGAGCATGTCCTTCTTCAACAAGTTTACGCATAACAAAAGGCTTGAACAATTCAAGTGCCATCTTTTTAGGTAAACCACATTGATAGAATTTAAGTTCTGGTCCAACAACGATTACAGAACGACCAGAATAGTCAACACGCTTTCCAAGAAGGTTCTGTCTGAAACGACCTTGCTTTCCTTTAAGCATATCTGAAAGTGATTTAAGAGGTCTATTTCCTGGTCCAGTAACTGGTTTTCCTCGTCTACCATTGTCTATAAGAGCATCTACTGCTTCTTGAAGCATACGCTTTTCATTTCTTACAATGATATTAGGAGCTCCTAAATCTAAAAGTCTCTTCAATCTATTATTTCTATTTATAACTCTTCTATATAAATCATTCAAGTCAGAAGTCGCAAACCTACCACCATCTAATTGTACCATTGGTCTTAAATCTGGTGGTATTACTGGAATTGCATCTAAAATCATCCACGATGGATTATTACCTGAAGTTCTAAATGCTTCTATAACTTCAAGTCTTCTAACTATTCTAATTTTCTTTTGACCTGAGCTATCCTCTAAATCTTTTTGTAATTGTCTAGATTCTTGCTCTAAATCTATTTTCTCTAAAAGCGCTTTAACTGCTTCGGCACCCATCTCTGCTCTAAATCTAGTACCATATGTTTCATAAGCATCATTAAATTCATTTTCTGTAAGTATTTGTTTCTCCATTAAAGGAGTATCTCCTGCATCTGTAACTATATACGATGCAAAATACAATACTTTTTCTAGTGAACGAGGTGACATATCTAACAAAAGTCCCATTCTACTTGGTATTCCTTTAAAATACCAAATATGAGATACTGGTGCAGCCAATTCTATATGACCCATTCTCTCTCTTCTTACTTTTGCTTTTGTAACTTCAACTCCACAACGATCACAAATTACACCTTTGTATCTAACTCTTTTATATTTACCACAGTGACATTCCCAATCTTTAGTTGGTCCAAAAATTCTTTCGCAAAAAAGACCATCTTTCTCTGGCTTCAATGTTCTATAGTTAATAGTTTCTGGCTTTTTAACCTCTCCGTAAGACCACGAACGTATTTTTTCTGGAGAAGCTAATCCAATTTTTATTGCATCAAAGTTATTTAGTTCTAACAAGGGGCTTTCTCTCCCTTCTCTCTAATAAATTATATGGTAACTGCAAGCGCACAGCCTCAAGTGCGCTTGCATATATTTAATTAATCTTCAAAATCATCTTCAAAATTTTCTTCAAAAATTTCATCCTCGCTAATCTCTTCATCAAGGATTTCTTCTTCGATTATTTCTTCTTCAACAACTTCTTCTTCGTTATCTATATCTTCAGCATTCTCTGGAGCTACTATATGCTCTCTCTCTAGCTTGATTTCTTCATCATTATCAATAACAGTAATATCCAATGATAAACTTTGTAATTCCTTAATCAATACTTTGAAAGATTCTGGTATTCCTGATTCAGGAATATTTTCACCCTTTACAATAGCTTCATACGTTTTAACACGACCTACAACATCGTCAGATTTAACAGTCAATATCTCTTGAAGTATGTGAGCAGCACCATATGCTTGTAATGCCCAAACCTCCATCTCTCCAAAACGCTGACCACCAAATTGTGCCTTACCACCTAGTGGCTGTTGTGTTACTAGTGAATAAGGTCCAGTTGAACGAGCATGTATTTTAGCATCAACCATGTGGTGAAGTTTTAGCATATACATGTATCCTACCGTTACAGGATTAGCAAAATCTTCACCTGTACGACCATCTCTAAGCTGAATCTTTCCATTTTTAGGTATTCCACCAGCTTCAAATGCTTGTTCTATATCTTCAAAGTGAGCTCCATCAAATACTGGAGTAGCTATATGCCATCCCAAAGTCTTAGATGCAAAGCCAAGATGAACCTCAAGAACCTGTCCGATATTCATACGTGAAGGTACACCTAGTGGGTTCAATACAACTTGAAGTGGCGTTCCATCTGGCATAAATGGCATATCTTCTTCTGCCATTATTCTGGAAACAACACCCTTATTACCATGGCGTCCACACATCTTATCACCAACCATCATTTTACGCTTAGTCGCTATATATACACGAACTAATTCGTTTACTCCTGGTGGTAATTCGTCTCCGTTCTCTCTAGTAAATACTTTTACGTCTACTATAATACCTTTTTGTCCATGTGGCACTTTAAGAGATGTGTCGCGAACTTCTCTTGCTTTTTCTCCAAATATTGCTCTTAAAAGTCTCTCCTCTGCCGTAAGCTCAGTTTCTCCTTTTGGAGTTACCTTTCCTACCATTATATCTCCAGGGCCAACTTCAGCTCCAATTCTTATAATTCCTCTAGCATCTAGATTCTTGAGAGCTTCTTCACCAACATTTGGTATATCTCTTGTTATTTCCTCTGGTCCTAATTTAGTATCTCTTGCTTCTGACTCATACTCTTCAATATGAATAGAAGTAAATACATCATTTTTAACCATATTTTCATTAAGAAGAACCGCATCCTCAAAGTTGTATCCTTCCCAAGTCATAAATCCAATCAAAAGGTTCTTACCTAAACTAATTTCACCTAGTTGAGTTGCAGGTCCATCGGCTATTACCTCTCCCTTTTTAATGAATTCACCTCTCTTAACGATAGGTCTTTGATTTATACATGTCCCTTGATTTGATCGTTTAAATTTAAGCAGTTTATAACGGTCTATTCCGCCATCTTCTGCACGTTTAACCAATACTTCATCAGCAGTAACTCTGTGAACAGTACCATTGTTTTTACACTGAACAACAGCTCCTGAATCTAATCCAGCTTTATACTCCATTCCAGTAGCAACTATTGGTGCTTCTGGTCTCAATAAAGGTACTGCCTGACGCTGCATGTTCGCACCCATAAGAGCACGGTTGGCATCATCGTTTTCCAAGAAAGGAATCATAGCCGTCGCAACTGAAACTACCTGTCTTGGAGAAACGTCCATGTAATCAACACTATGTTTTGATACAAGGTCAAATGTACCTTTCTCAGCTCTTACAGTAATTCTATCATTTATAAAGTATCCATTTTCATCTAATGGTTCATTCGCCTGTGAAACAATGAAGTTATCTTCTACATCTGCAGTTAGGTACTCTATCTCAGAAGTAGCACGACCCTCTTCTCTGTCAACACGTCTATACGGAGTCTCAATGAATCCATATTCGTTTATTCTAGCATAACTCGCAAGTGAGTTAATCAAACCGATATTCGGACCCTCAGGTGTTTCGATAGGACACATTCTTCCATAATGAGAAGCATGAACGTCTCGAACCTCAAATCCAGCACGATCTCTTGATAAACCACCAGGTCCAAGAGCCGACATTCTTCGTTTGTGTGTTAATTCAGCTAGTGGATTCGTTTGATCCATAAACTGTGATAACTGCGAACTTCCGAAAAATTCCTTAATAGCTGCTGCAACTGGTCTAATATTTATAAGTGCCTGTGGAGTTGTAATATCTATGTCTTGAATAGTCATTCTTTCTTTTACTACTCTTTCCATTCTAGATAAACCAATTCTAAATTGATTTTGTAAAAGCTCTCCAACACTTCTAACTCTTCTGTTTCCTAAGTGATCTATATCATCAGTATTTCCAATGAAATCAATTAGGTTTAATTGATAACTTATAGATGCAACTATATCATCAATAATAATGTGCTTTGGTGAAAGCTCTCTAGCTCTCTTTGTAATCTCTGATTTAAGTTCATCTTCATCATCTGCAAATTCATCAACAATTTGCTTATATACTGGATAATAAATTTTTTCTTTAAAACCAGCATTTTCTAATATCTCTCTGTGAGCAGTTCTCTTAACTTCAATGAAATGGTTTCCTATGATTCTAGCTATTCTACCATCATCTAATTGAACTTCAACTTGTTTTACTCCAGCAGTCTCAATAACTCTAGCCATTTCAAATGAAATTTTTTCTCCACCTTCAACTAAAATTTCTCCAGTTTCAGGATCGATTATGTTAGCTGCTGCAACTTGACCACGTAGTCTTTGACTAAGTGCTAATTTTTTGTTGAATTTATATCTACCAACTTTTGCCAAATCATATCTTTTTGGATCAAAAAACAAAGAATTCAAAAGAGATCTAGCGCTATCTACTGCAGGTGGCTCACCTGGTCTTAAACGCTTATAAACTTCAATTAAACCTTCTTCTTCATTTTTCGCGCTATCCTTCTCTAAAGTGTTAAGTAGCGCTGTGTGCTCTCCAAATACATCCATAATCTCTGCATTTGTACCAATTCCCAATGCTCTTACAAGAACTGTAAGTGGTAGTTTTCTAGTTCTATCGATTCTGACATGTAAGATATCATTTGAATCATTTTCATACTCTAACCATGCACCTCTATTAGGTATCACAGTTGATGAATACAATTCCTTACCTGTCTTATCTCTAGCCATAGAATAGTAAACGCCAGGGGATCTAACCAATTGGCTTACAATAACCCTTTCCGCTCCATTTATGATGAACGTTCCTCTGTCTGTCATTAGAGGAAAATCACCCATAAATACTTCTTGCTCTTTTACTTCTCCCGTTTCTCTGTTAATCAATCGTACTCGAACCTTTAGCGGCGCTGCATAGTTTGCATCTCGCTCTTTTGATTCCTCTACATCGTATTTTACTTCATCAGATATATAGTAATCAACAAACTCAAGTATAAGATTACCTGTATAATCTTGAATCGGTGAAATGTCTTCAAAGACTTCTTTTAAGCCCTCTTTTACAAACCACTCATACGACTTTTTCTGTACTTCAATCAAATCTGGTAATTCTAATACCTCATCAATCTTCGAGTAACTCATCCTAACACGCTTGCCATTATTAATAGGATGCACCATGTAATTCACCCCTTATCCAAAGTAGCATAAACTATAAATTCATGCTTATAATAAAAAAATCATGTTCCTTCGAAAGTGTTTTAATACACACTCCTAGACAATACATGATTCTACCATATATACACTATGTTGTCAATGCTTTATGAGAAATACTTATAGTATTTTCTTTTATCACTGATGACAGTTTTGCATTAAACAAGATTCTCATCAACGATAAAAAGAAGTTAAAATGATAAAAAATAAAAGACACCTTTTGCAGATGTCTTTTATGAAAAATTATTTTAATTCGATGCTTCCGCCTGCTTCTTCAATCTTAGTTTTGATTTCTTCAGCTTCGTCTTTAGCAACCGCTTCTTTAAGAGTTCCAGGAGCTCCATCAACTAATGCTTTAGCTTCTTTAAGTCCTAAACCAGTTACTTCTCTAACTACTTTGATTACCTGAATTTTCTTAGCGCCAGCGCTAGTTAAGATTACGTCAAATTCAGTTTTCTCTTCAGCGCCACCTGCTGCTGCGCCACCTGCTGCTCCTGCAACCATAACTGGTGCAGCCGCACTTACTTCAAATTCTTCTTCGATAGCTTTAACTAGTTCTGATAATTCAAGAACTGAAAGCTCTTTAACAGCTTCAATAATATTTGTAATTTTTTCTGCCATTTTATATTCCCTCCATTTTATCTTTATTCTAATTTTTTTATTCTGCTACTGGTTCTGCATCTTCTTTGTCAACGATTGCTTGGATCGCTCTAGCAAACTTGACGATAGAAGCATTTAAGCCAACAGCCAATTGAGTAAGTAGATGCTCTTTTGATGGTAAGTTTGCAATAGCTGAAATTTTCGCTAAATCCATTACTTCTCCATCAACGATACCTGCTTTAATCTCTAATTTTTCATGATTTTTTGCAAAATCATTAGCAGTTTTTGCAGCTGCTACTGAATCCTCTTTTGAGATAGCAATAGCATTTGGTCCTACTAAGAATTCTTCAAATGCATCATATCCTGCCTCTTTGAATGCAAATTTCATCAAAGAGTTTTTGTATACCTTTAGCTCAACACCCGCTTCAGTACATTTCTTTCTAAGCTCTGTAACTTCTTCAACATTAAGACCTCTATAGTCTACCAATACAACTGATTGTGCTTCTTCGATCTTAGCTTTGATTTCTTGTACCATAGCTTTCTTTTGTTCTAGGATTTGTTGATTCATTCTCGACACCTCCTCATAAGTCTAATTAAAAAACGCTTCCCCTAGACAGACAGGGAAGCGCTAAAAACTCAATAAAATAATTTATATCGTCTATAACCTCGGTAGGCCTTTTAAGCTCTCGCCCCTACTGTCTGTGGTTCATTATTCATTTCTCACTCTTATAAGTTTACCACACAAAAATACTCTTGTCAAGCTTTTTATGCACCCATAATTTTTGATCCATTAACTCTAACGCCAGGACCCATTGTACTAGAAATACTAACGCTCTTCAAGTACTTACCTTTAGCAGATGCTGGCTTAGCTTTAACTATAGCATCCATTAAAGTTTTAAAGTTTTCATCCAATTGTGTTTGCTCGAAAGAAGCTTTTCCGATTGGAACGTGAATAATATTTGTTTTATCTAATCTATATTCTACTTTTCCAGCTTTGATTTCTTTAACAGCTTTTTCAACATCGAAAGTTACTGTTCCAGACTTAGGATTTGGCATTAAACCTTTTGGTCCTAATACTCTACCTAATCTACCGATAACGCCCATCATATCTGGTGTAGCTACGATAACATCGAAATCAAACCAGTTTTCTTTTTGGATTTTATCTACAATTTCGTTTTCGCCGAAGAAATCTGCTCCTGCAGCTTCAGCTTCTTTTAATTTGTCACCTTTAGCAACAACAAGTACCTTTTTAGTTTTACCTGTACCATGTGGTAAAACAATAGCACCTCTAACTTGTTGATCAGCATGTCTACCGTCAACACCTAATTTAACTGATACTTCAATTGTTTCATCAAATTTCGCTTTAGCGTTATCTTTAACTAACTTAAGAGCTTCTTCAGCATCATAAAGTTTAGCTTTATCTACTGCTTTAAGCGCTTCTTCATATCTTTTTCCATGCTTTGGCATTTTCATTCCTCCTTGTGGTATTAGCGGTTTTACCTCCCACTATTTAAAACTTATTCTACTTCGATACCCATACTTCTTGCAGTTCCAGCAACCATGCTCATAGCAGCTTCTACTGTGTTTGCATTTAAGTCAGGCATTTTTGTTTCAGCAATCTTTCTGATAGCATCTGAATTTAATTTTGCAACCTTCTTTTTGTTAGGTTCTCCAGAAGCAGTCTCAAGACCTGCCGCTTTCTTTAACAACACCGCTACAGGTGGAGTTTTTGTGATAAAACTAAAAGATCTATCTTGATATACAGTCAATACAACTGGAATAATCATACCAGGTTGATCAGCAGTTTTTGCATTAAATTCTTTACAGAATCCCATGATGTTAACACCATGTGGACCTAATGCAGTACCTACTGGTGGAGCTGGTGTTGCCTTTCCAGCTGGAATTTGTAATTTTACAACAGCCATTACTTTTTTAGCCATTTGTGCACCTCCTCATTTATTTGTAATTTATATTTTCTCTGCTTGGTCGTAATCTAGTTCAACTAGTGTTTCTCTTCCAAACATAGATATAAACACTTTAAGTTTCCTTTTTTCTGGAATTAAGCTCTCTACTTTTCCTACAAAATCTTCGAAAGGACCCGAAACCACTTGAACTGAATCTCCAATATTAAGATCAATCTCAGGCAACACTTCGTGAATACCCATATTCTTCATCTCAATAGCTGTAAGTGGAACCGGCTTAGATCCTGGTCCTACAAAACCCGTAACTCCACGAGTGTTTCGAACCAAATACCATGTCTTTTCGTTCATAACCATTTTGATAATAACATATCCCGGGAATTTTTTTCTTTCTTTAACTTTCTTCTTCCCATCTTTGATTTCGACACATTCTTCAATAGGAACCCTTACTTCCAATACCTGATCCTGCATGCCACGATTTTCAACCAACTTTTCTATATTGGCTTGAACTTTCTTCTCGTGACCGGAATATGTATGAACTACATACCATTTTGCATTTTCCGACATTTCATTCATACTTTACGGACTAATAGTCCTTCCTCCCAACATTTTCATATTATTTAACAATAAGTCCTATCAAAGATTGAAAACCTAAGTCTAAAACACCTATAAATAAAGACATAAACACACACATAGTAATAACTATAATAGTGTGATTTACCAAAGTCTTCGAACTAGGCCAGCTAACTTTTTTCATTTCAGACTTAACACCTTTAAAAAATCCTATCTTTTTCTCATTGTCTTTCGACACTGCTTGGCTTGACATCAGCTTCACATCCTCACTTAGTATTTTTAAACTCTACTTAGTTTCTTTGTGAACTGTATGTTTCTTACAGAATCTGCAATATTTTTTCAGTTCAATTCTGTCTGGGTTATTTCTTTTATTTTTAGTTGTATTGTAATTTCTCTGCTTACATTCAGTACAAGCTAGAATCACTTTATCTCTCATACTGTTACACCTCCTAATTTCGAGCTATTTATATTTAACTATGCTATTATTGAATATCTTATAGACATAAGTACTCTATAATAACCACACTACTCTATATAAATTATCACAAATGAAATAGCGTGTCAAGATTTTTCTGCATTCCACGTTAAAAAAGTAGCATAATTAGTTTATACATTTTCCTCGATATTGTCAAGCTTTTGTTGCTTTTATTTTAGCTATTTTTTGAGCTTTTCCTCACTACTCTTTCAGAAATAAAAAAGACCCCCAAAATAGGAGATCTTTTTTAAAGCCTAAGCTATAATTACTTGATGATTTCAGCTACAACGCCAGCACCAACTGTTCTTCCACCCTCACGGATAGCGAACTTAAGTCCTTTTTCCATTGCAATTGGAGTTATTAACTCAATTGTAAATGTTGCGTT